>JBLHGH010000005.1:0-25534 GCA_047615425.1 Candidatus Latescibacterota bacterium | reverse complement strand
ATGTTGTGATTATTGACAGCAATGATTCTAATATAAAAATAGCCAAACAAGAAGGGCTGGAAGCCTTTACTGCGAATATCTACTCGGACTCCTTAGCAGACAACATTGAATTAAGTGATATTGGATATTTAATGTCCTTGACAGGAAACTCAGAAATAAACAAATACGCTATTAATAAATTTGAGAAGCAATATGGAGAAAATGGGGCGTATCGACTCATTACTCCCAGCGAAATGAAAGAGTTAAACAATAATCCTGAACAAGGACTGTTTTCTCATATAGACGATTTTGACTCAGTTAGTAAAGTGGCGAGTCTTTTTCCGATGATTCATGAATTGGAATTAGAAGGAAGAGTGCACTATGACGCGCTAATACACAAAACGGAAGCTGATAAAAACAGCATTCCACTATTTATAAAAGATGCCGAAGGCGAATTGCGGATTATTTCTTCTTATAACAAAGATATTGAGGATGTTGCGAAAGGCTTTAAACTTGTCTATTTAGGAAAGATGTTAACGGAATAAATTAATTAAAGATTTTAAAACTTGAGAAATATAAAGAGCGCTATTCTTAGCGCGACCCTTATTACATTATTAACTTTAATTAGTTGTAAGTCTGATGACGGAAGTAGTTGTACAGTGTGTCAATCTGATCAAACAGCGGCCTTTGATGTTTGCAGAGACGGTAACGGAAACGCATCTGTAAATGGTGAAAACACAGGAACAGATTACGACGTATATGTTGCCGACCTAATTGCTGCTGGAGCCAATTGCGGGGGATAAAAAAAGCCACCCAAGAGGTGGCTTAAAACGCGAACAAATATCTTTTTTAGTCGTTTAATTTAAGAACCGCCATAAACGCTTCCTGCGGAATTTCAACATTCCCTACTTGGCGCATTCGCTTCTTACCTTTTTTCTGTTTCTCTAAAAGTTTTCGCTTACGCGAAATATCACCACCATAACACTTAGCCGTAACATCTTTTCTTAAGGCTTTCACTGTTTCTCTTGAAATAATTTTTGCTCCAATAGCTGCCTGAATAGGAATATCAAACTGCTGTCTTGGTATAAGTTGTCGCAGTTTTTCGCACATTTTCTTACCAATATCATAGGCATTGTCTTTATGAAGCAAGGCTGAAAGCGCATCCACTATACTTCCGTTTAACAGAACATCTACCCTAACTAATTGCGACTCACGCATGCCTATAGGAGAATAATCAAAGGAAGCATATCCTTTTGAAACGGTTTTTAAACGATCATAGAAATCGAAAACGATTTCCGCCAAAGGCATATCAAAAGATAATTCAACGCGCTCTGTGGTGAGGTAGGTTTGGTGCGTGATTTGTCCGCGCTTTTCGATGCACAAAGACATCACTGAACCTACAAAATCAGATTTGGTAATGATAGTTGCCTTGATATACGGCTCTTCCATCCTATTTAAACGAGAAGGATCGGGCAAATCCGAAGGGTTGTTAACCAAGATCAATTCATCTGGATCTTTATGGGTATACGCATGATACGAAACGTTAGGTACCGTGGTAATAACGGTCATGTCAAATTCACGCTCTAAGCGCTCTTGAATAATCTCTAAATGTAGCATTCCTAAGAACCCACATCGAAATCCGAAACCTAAAGCCGCAGAGCTTTCAGGAATAAACACCAACGAGGCATCATTGAGCTGTAATTTTTCCATAGAACTACGAAGCTCTTCATAGTCTTCCGTGTCCACGGGGTAGATCCCAGCAAAAACCATTGGTTTAACATCTTCGAAGCCCCCAATCATGTTCGTGGTTGGCGATTTTGCATCGGTTATGGTGTCACCCACCTTTACTTCTTTCGCTTCTTTGATGCCTGTAATTAGATAGCCTACATCTCCAGCTTTAATAACTTTTTTAGGCGTTTGTTTTAAATTCAACGTGCCAACCTCATCTGCATAATACGTTTTCCCAGTGGCCATGAACTTAATGTGTTGCCCTTTTGACACTTCCCCGTTTAGCACTCGAAAATATGTCTCTACGCCTCTAAAAGGATTATATACCGAATCAAAAATCAAGGCCTGCAAAGATTCATCTGGATTCCCTTTTGGAGCAGGAACGCGTGCGATAATAGCTCTTAAGATTTCTTCAATTCCAAGTCCCGTTTTCGCACTTGCAGGGATAACTTCTGAAGCATCACAACCTAACAAAGCAACGATATCATCAGTCACTTCTTCTGGGCTTGCTGAGGGCAAATCAACTTTATTTAGCACAGGAATAATTTCCAAATCGTTTTCTAGCGCGAGGTATAAATTCGAAATCGTTTGTGCTTGGATACTTTGAGCAGCATCTACAACAAGTAATGCGCCTTCACAGGCTGCAATGGACCTAGAAACCTCATAAGAAAAATCTACATGGCCAGGAGTATCTATCAGGTTTAAGATATAATCTTCACCATCAAGGGTATAATTCATCTGGATGGCATGACTTTTAATAGTAATGCCGCGCTCACGCTCTAAATCCATAGTGTCTAATAACTGCGCTTGTTGTTCACGTTCAGTTACCGAACCAGTGGCTTCTAATAGCCTATCGGCCAGCGTGCTTTTTCCGTGGTCAATATGGGCGATAATACAAAAATTCCGAATATTCTTCATAAGGCATTTCAATGGAATTGTATTCAGTAAATGGTGCTGTTTTAGCCTGAATATGGTTGCAAATATAGCGCAAAAGAACTGCATCCAATAAACGAAGTGGTTATACATCGAAAAATTGGCGTAAATAGGTAAATCCTAACATTTTTATACCACCTTTGTTATTGATCATACCTATTTATCTAATCGCCAAACAAAGAAATCAAAAGAAACTATCTTCCCCAGGGTAGTCCAATTACAATGAGGACGCTTTGCACTTTTATTTTTATATGCGCTACGTTTGCGCTTTTTTCGCAAACGGCTTCGTTACGAGGTACGGTCAACGATTCCCAAAACCGTCCAATTTCTTTTGCTAACATCACTGTTTACGACCTAGGAAACGAAACCCCTTTAAAAGGAACCACTTCTGATGATAAGGGAAATTATTTTTTAGACGGCCTTGAAGAAAAGGGATATGATGTTCGCTTTAGTTTTATCGGGTATGAGTCTGTTCGGAAAACTTTTACAATTTCTGCCGAAGAGAATATATTAAACATCACTCTTGATCAGGGAACAGAGCCTCTTGACGAAACAGTTGTTGTTGCCAAAAAGCCAACGATTAAAAAAGAGCCCGGAAAGCTAATCTTCACAGTTGAGAACACATCACTTTCTACAGGAAGCACCTTGAATTTACTAAGTAAAACACCAGGCGTTGCTGTAATTCAAAACAATATTACAATCAAGAACACAACTCCAGTAATCTTTATTAATGAGAAACGAGTCTACCTTTCTTCTTCGGAAGTAGCCTCTTTACTAAGCAATGTCGATGCGTCTTCAATCAAGTCTATTGAGGTAATTACAAACCCTTCGGCAAAATATGAAGCAGAGGCGGGTACCGTTCTAAACATTATTACTTCAAAAGCAATTTCCATTGGTTATAAAGGATCTGTCAATGGCCGTTGGGAACAAGCTGTTTTCCCGAAGTATAATTTGGGAACCTCTCATTATTACAAAAACAACTGGATAAATTTTTACGGAAGCTATAGTATCAGCCCAAGAAAAGAGCATAAGGATCAGGAAGGTTTTATTCGTTTTTTTAATCCAAATGGAGGTGATAAATCAGTATGGAAATCAGATTTTAATAGAATTACAAAGACGCAAGCACATCAAGGTAATATTCTAGCAGACATTATCATTAACGATAATCACGCTCTAAATGTTTCTACGAATGTGTTAATTTCTCCAGACAAGACATTCAAAAACACGGTAAATACAGAAATTTTTGATTCGCAGCAAAAATTGGATTCAATATTTAGTACAAGAAGTGCTTTAGAAAATGACACGTCTAACCTTTCCTTCGGAATAGAACATCAATGGTCACTGGGCAACAAGGGAGTGAGTTTAGAAACAGGGGCCCGTTATATTTTGTATAACAATACGCAAATGCAAGACGTCGCTACGCAGTATGCCTTGCCGGGCGGAGAGGTCTTGAGGAATAATAATTTCTTTACGGACTCATTTCAAGAGACGGATATTTTCACAGCACAAACGGATGTTACTCTGCCACTAGGTGAACACAGCTTAGAAACAGGAGTGAAATTTTCAAAAATCAATACGGATAGCGGACTTGATTTCTACGATGGCAATCTAGAAAACTCAGTTCTCAACGCGGAACTATCTGATTCGTTTTTATACGAAGAAACAATTTTTGCAGGCTATTTTAATTGGTCCAAAGAATGGACTGATTGGCAATTAGAGGTGGGTGTTCGCGGCGAATACACGGATGTAAATGGGGATTCTAAATCTTTAGGATTAGTTAATACTCAAAATTATTTTGAAGTGTTTCCTTCGGCAGCAATAGAATACGCAATTGACGAAGATAATTCAGTTGGAATAAGCTACGCCAGACGCGTACAGCGTCCTAGATATCAAAGCCTGAACCCTTTTAAGTATTTTCTAAACGAAAACAATTTTAACGGGGGAAATCCAAATTTAACCCCTGCTTTTGAGAATAAAATCACTTTAAATTACAATTATAAGAACACTTGGTTTATTGAGTTGTACTATCAAAAATTTAATAATGCCTTGAGTATTTTAACCTTTCAGGACAACGAAAATAGCACCCTTCGAAATATTGACGCAAACTTGATATCTGATTTCCAATATAGCGTGGATCTTGTATACGCCTCTTCGGTTAAATCATGGTGGTATCTCAGTGTTGTGACCTCAACGTTTTATTTGGAAAATGAATTCTTTTCTGAAGCGAGCAATGAAACGAGGTCCTCCAACGATACCTTCGGGTTTTATGGTCAAATGTATAGCGGCTTAACGCTTTCAGAAAAGGCGTCTTTAACAGCAGATTTAACCGCGGTTTATCTTTCGAATTTAATTTATGGATCCTACGATTATAAGAATAAACTTAATTGTTCTTTATCGTTTAGAAAATCGCTTTGGGGTAAACGCGCGAGTATTTCAGCTGGTGTAGATGATGTTTTTAACACTTGGAATGTTCCGGTAACCTCTAGTTATTATAATCAAGATAATTCGTATTTCGCAATGCCCGAATCTCGCCTATTTAGGCTTGGCTTTAGGTATTACTTCGGAAATGCTCGTTTGCGAGACAACAATCGTACTGCTACTTCAGACGAAGGGAATAGGTTGAACTAATATCTTTCCTTATTTTTGCAGCATATGGCTAAAATTGGCGACATTGATGTTGGGGACTTCCCCTTATTGCTTGCTCCTATGGAGGATGTGAGCGACCCTCCTTTTAGAGCACTTTGTAAAGAACAAGGCGCTGATGTTGTGTATACCGAGTTTATTTCTTCCGAAGGGTTAATACGAGATGCTGCAAAGAGCGTCATGAAACTAGACATCTACGAAAAAGAACGCCCAGTAGGGATTCAAATTTTTGGAGCTGTTTTAGAGTCTATGCTCCGAAGTGTTGAAATAGTGGAGGCTAGCGGACCTGATATAATCGACATTAATTTCGGATGTCCCGTAAAGAAAGTGGTTTCTAAAGGTGCTGGAGCTGGTATCTTGAAAGATATTGATTTGATGGTTTCACTCACTGAAGCCATGGCAAAGCACTCCAGTTTACCTATAACGGTTAAAACTAGATTGGGCTGGGACCATGATTCCATCAAGATAGTGGAGGTTGCAGAGCGACTTCAAGACGTGGGTTGCAAGGCAATTTCAATTCACGGCAGAACGCGTGCTCAGATGTATAAAGGTGATGCGGATTGGGGGCCTATTGCCGAGGTGAAAAACAACCAACGAATGCATATTCCCGTTTTCGGAAATGGCGATGTTGACACGCCAGAAAAGGCCATCGAAATGCGAGATGCGTATGGATTGGATGGCGCAATGATTGGCCGCGCAAGTATTGGATATCCGTGGTTTTTCAAAGAAGTAAAACATTTCATGCAAACAGGAACACATTGTCCACCACCTACCATGATGGAACGGGTAGAGGCTGCACGCAGACATTTACAAATGGCAATTGACTGGAAAGGGGAAAAGCTAGGTGTTTTTGAAACCAGAAGACACTACACCAACTATTTTAAAGGGATACCAGACTTTAAGCAATACAGGATGAAAATGGTTACTAGTGATGATTCGGCTTCTGTTTTTACGGTTTTTGATGAAGTTTTAGATCTTTTTTTAGACCACCAATTCGTCTAGTCCAATAGCTTCTCACGAACCCGACTTGCGGCAATTTTAGACGCAATAAACCCTAAAACAGTAATGGTAGCAAACACCACAAACACATTCATTACCGTTAGTGACACGGGATACGCTAAGGTTTCTGTTATCTTAACTAAAGAAAACTGAAGCTGAAGCCAGACTACAAGTGCCCCAAGAAGAATACCAATAACACCACCTAAAGTTGTCATTAATGCACCTTGATAAAAGAACACCGAACGGATTTCTTTTATCGTTGAACCAAGACTATGCAGGGTTTTAATATTTTTGCGCTTGTCGAGAATCATCATAATTATGGAGCCAATAACATTGAAGAGCGCAATAATGAGAACAAGTGTAAAGATGAGGTAGACGGCAATATTTTCAGTGTTCAACATTTTATAAAGCGCATCGTTTTGCTGGATTCTATTTTTAATAACCACGGAGCCTGTAAACACTGACCGCAAGCCAGAAACAACGGCCACTTCGTTTGCCATTGGAGAAAGCTTTAATTCAATAGCAGAAATTTTGGTGCTATCAAGGTGCAAAAGAGACCGCGCAAATTCGATGTCTGTGAACACATACTTGTTATCTAATTCTTCGTTTACTGCGTAGATTCCTGAAACCACCGCGCGTTGTTTTGTGAACGCCTTAGTAGGATCTTGAATTTGTCCTACCCCTGGTCTTGGGACGATAATATTCAAAAGGGCGGTATAATCCCGAACACCCATTGTTAGTTTTGCCGCCGTTCCTAACCCTACTACGGCTTCGTCTCTGCCAGGAACAAACCACTCACTAAAATATAAGATGCTATCAACAGGGATTACTTTTTCAAAACCTTTGTCGACCCCTTTTATATACGCTATTTGTTGTTTGCCTTCATACTGAAGTAAGACCTGTTCTTCAATTACTTTCGAGTAGGCCACAATTCCTTCAATGTGTTTAAGTTCCGTTTCGGCAGCTTCAGAAAAAGTAATTGTCTTGCCACTTTCAGGGTATATCTTGAGATCACTATCGAAGATATTGGTGTATTGAAGACTAAATTCTTTCAGCCCTGAAAATCCAGAGAGAACAATAAAAAGGGACATTGCGCCAACAATAATACCTGTCGCCGCAATAAAGGTGATTATATTTATTGCGCTATTTTTACTAAGGGAGAATAGATAACGCTTCGCTATGTAAAGCGGAAATTTCACTTATTGTTTATTTCGTTTTGGCAATAAATCAGGATTCTCAATTGGGTCTTCATCGCCCTTGACAGCGTTCTCTATGTTTTCTATATAATCAAGAGAGTCGTCATTATAAAAACTAAGGTCTGGCATTTTACGAAGCTGATGCTTTGTTAATTGCGCGATTTGGTGCTTAATTTGAGGCTTTAAGAGATTTAATTCAATCACCATTTTTTCAGCATTTATTGCTGGAAAAACACTTACGTAAACCTTTGCTATGGAAAGGTCTGAAGTTACATTTACTTTCGATACAGAAATGAGAATCCCTGTTTGACCGCTGTCGCGTAACATATTCTGTAATACATTGGCTAAGTCATTTTGTAGTACGCCCGCAATTTTTTTTTGTCTGTTGCTTTCTATCATGTTGCAAAAGTACTATAATAAAAAGTATTGCTGGGAATTAGATGCGCTCAGGATTTGTTATTTTTGAAGTAAATGACAACACATGGCTATAGACAAGATAGAACATATAGGTATAGCGGTTAAAGATCTAGTGGCCGCAAACAAAGTTTACGAAAGCCTTTTAGGGTCTGCGCCCTACAAGACAGAAAAAGTTGAAAGCGAGGGGGTTAACACTTCTTTTTTTAAATGTGGGGCGAGCAAAATAGAATTGCTAGAAGCCACAAACGCTAACAGCGCTATAGCAAAGTTTATTGAAAAAAGAGGCGAGGGAGTACACCACATAGCTTTTGCTGTAGATGACATTGAAGCTGAAATAACGCGCCTTATTAGCGAAGGTTTTGTAGTTTTAAACGAAAAACCAAAGAAAGGAGCTGATAATAAGCTTGTTGCGTTTTTGCATCCAAGGTCGTCTCACGGAGTTTTAGTAGAGCTCTGTCAAGAAATTCCATGAACGGAGCAGTAACCTAATAATAGCGTGAAAATGTTTGTAAAAGCCATAAAGTGTTTATCTTTGCAAACTAATTTTGGTCCCATAGCTCAGCTGGTTAGAGCATCTGACTCATAATCAGAGGGTCCTTGGTTCGAGCCCAAGTGGGACCACAATTTTTGAAATAATACACGCTAAGTTAAGTGTGAAAGTAAAACTAACGGCTCTGGTTTATAGAAGGATAGAGGTGTTGGCATAATTTTTTGAAGCGCCCAAACAATTTTTTAAACAAAAAACAGTTTATATGGTTGGTATAAATGTAAGTTGTTTAAAAAAATATTATTTTAGACCCCATATGCGACCCCAAAGCGTAACAATATTATCATTTTCCGTAGGACTGTTTAGTGCTTTTAGCGCTGCAGCGCAGCTTACAGGTGGAGGAAATCCGCCGCCCCCTACAACACCTCCGCCTGAATTGCCGCTAGATAGCGCAATTTGGCTATTACTTGTTGCGGGAGTTATTTACGGAATTTATTTTACCGTTAAAAAGGTTAGAAGATCTAATGCGCCTGCGTAAGCCTTTTTACGTATTTCCCTATAACATCAAACTCTAGATTGACTGCCGACTGAGGCCTTATGGCTTTAAAATTTGTGTTTTCGTATGTAAAAGGAATAATTGCTGCACTGAATTTATTTATCGAAGAAGCAATGACGGTTAGGCTAACTCCATTTATAGTAATAGATCCTTTTTCGATAGTGATGTTTCCCAAAGCGGCATCATATTCGAAGGTGTAAACCCAGCTTCCATTCGCTTCTTGAACATCAATACAGATTCCAACTTGATCAACATGTCCCTGAACGATATGCCCATCAAGGCGATCCCCAAGTTTCATTCCTCTTTCTAGGTTTATTAGGTCTGTTACTTTCCAGGAGCCAAGATTTGTTTTAGAAATTGTCTCATCAATTGCAGTTACCACATAGGACGTTGCATTGCAGGACACAACCGTAAGGCAAATTCCGTTATGAGCAACGCTTTGATCTACTTTCAATGCTGGCGCTATCTCGCTATCAACTTCAATATGGACATTGCCACCCTCTTGAGTTAGGTTGCTAATTTTTCCAATCGTTTCAATTATTCCTGTAAACATCTTCGCTTTTAGTTACATTTGTACAGCAAAAATACTAATAAAGCACAAGAGCTACCCAATGAGCAAAGAGAATAAAATAGTAGTTGGCATTTCGATTGGCGATTTAAATGGAATTGGTAGCGAAGTGGTCTTGAAAACTTTTCAAGATACTCGGATGCTTGAATTCTGTACACCAGTAATTTTTGCTTCAGTAAAAGCAATGTCGTTTTTCAAAAAACACTATAACCTAGATGTAAATTTACATGGTATCGATAGCTTAGACAAAGTGCTTCCTAAAAAGATAAATGTGTTGAATGTTTGGAAGGAGCCCGTTGAAATAAACTTTGGAAAGGAAGATGCTGCAATTGGAGCCTATGCAATAAAATCCCTTAAAGCTGCGGTTGATTCATTAAAAGAAGGGACTATCGATGTATTGGTAACGGCGCCAATAAATAAATCTAGTGTTCAATCTGACACGTTCACCTTCCCAGGGCATACAGATTTCTTGGCGCAAGAACTGGAAGGAGATAGTATGATGCTAATGGTGTCTAACACCTTGCGCGTTGGTTTATTAACGGATCATGTTGCGGTTAAGGATGTTGCTAGTAATATTACTCGCGAGCTTATTGAAAAAAAGATAAACACTATTCACAAAACATTGATTCAGGATTTCGGAATTGTAAAACCAAAAATTGCAGTGCTGGGAATCAACCCACATGTTGGTGATAAGGGTGTTATTGGGACTGAGGATGACTCAACGCTAAGGCCTACCTTAGATAATTTAAGGAATAACGGCAAACTTGTTTTTGGGCCTTATGCTGCCGACAGTTTTTTTGGTTCTGAAAATTACACAAATTTTGACGTGGTTATCGCCTCTTATCATGACCAAGGGCTTATTCCGTTTAAAACATTATCGTTTGGATCAGGGGTTAATTATACCGCTGGACTAAATAAAGTTAGAACATCCCCAGACCACGGAACCGCCTTCGATGTAGCTGGAAAGAACGTCGCAAGCCCAGACTCCTTTAAAGAAGCGGTGTTTGGAGCCATCTCTATCTTCGAAAAGCGAAATGAGCATGAGGAAATGAGTCAAAATCCGCTAAAGATTAACCGAAGAAATACACATTCAAAAAAGAATGCATAATATAATTTCCTATTAAAATAATTTTTTATCTTTGCACCCGCCTTATTCGTAAGGTATTGAAGTAAAATCGGTGTGATAATGAAAGAATTGAGAGAATTTACAATCCCTTTCGTGGGGTTAAAAATTGGAAAGCACCAGCTCACTTTTGAAATTTATAATACGTTCTTTGAGCATTTTGAGTATGACGAATTTAATGAAGCATCTATTAAACTCGATGTACTGCTGGATAAAAAGTCAACACTTTTGGAGTTTACGCTTGCCTATCAAGGTAATGTAAACGCAAATTGTGATGTAACGAATGAGCCGTATAATGAAATTATTGAAGGAGAATATCACTTTGTTGTGAAATTTGGAGACACCTTTAATGACGAAAACGAAGACTTATTAATTTTACCTCACGGATGTTATGAGGTGAATATTCAGCAATACATTTATGAATCTATTATTCTTGGCTTACCAAGCAGATGGATTCATCCAGGAGTAGAAGATGGAACATTGCAAAGTGATATACTTGACAAACTTGAAGAATTAAGTCCGAAAGGTTCTAGTAATGAACACGAAGAACCTGAAGGAAATAAGACGGACCCAAGGTGGGACACATTAAAAAAACTATTAACGGATAAATAATATAGCGTAATGGCACATCCTAAAAGAAAAATCTCGAAACAAAGAAGAGATAAAAGAAGAACACATTACAAGGCGACGGCTCCTCAAATTGCAACAGATCCAACAACGGGAGAATCACACCTTTACCACAGAGCCCATTGGCATGAAGGGAAGTTGTACTACCGTGGTCAAATCGTTATTGATGCGGTTGAAGAAGTAGAAGCTTAAATAGGTTTTCAGCATAAAAAATTGACTCTCACATTAATGTGAGAGTTTTTTCGTTTTCAAAAAACAAGAAATTGTCGAAAAATGGTGATTTTCGCTCATTTTTGATTAAATTTTAGTATTTTTCAAAGCTTTTAGAGGTGTTTTCGTCTTTTTTAGTAAAATCTAATTTCTGTTTATGAGTGAAATTACGGCAGCTATAACCGCAGTAGGAGGCTATGTTCCAGACTACGTTCTCACCAACCAAATTTTGGAAACCATGGTGGACACGAATGATGAGTGGATTACCTCGCGAACCGGAATTAAGGAACGCCATATTCTAAAAGACGAAGGCAAAGGCACTTCATTCTTGGCCATTCAAGCCGCCAAAGATTTACTTCAGAAAAGTAATACAGACCCAAAAGATATTGACATGGTGATCATGGCAACTGCCACACCAGATATGCCAGTGGCGAGCACCGGTGTATATGTCGCAACCGAAATAGGCGCAGTTAACGCCTTTTCCTATGATCTAGTTGCAGCCTGTTCTAGTTTTCTCTTCGGAATGTCTACTGCTGCACGTTATATTGAGTCAGGTAAGTACAAAAAAGTATTGCTCTTAGGGGCAGATAAAATGTCGTCCATCATTGATTACAAAGATCGCGCAACGTGTATCATTTTTGGTGACGGTGGCGGAGCAGTATTATTTGAGCCGAATACCGAAGGTTATGGGGTAAAGGATGAATACCTTAGAACAGACGGTATTGGCAGACAGAGTCTTAAAATTGACGCTGGTGGATCAATCTTACCGGCCTCAGCAGAAACACTAGCGAATAAACAACACTATGTTTTTCAGGATGGAAAAACAGTTTTTAAATTTGCGGTGTCTAATATGGCAGATGTAAGCGCCAAAATAATGGAACGAAATAACCTCTCTGACGATGATGTCCAGTGGTTAGTGCCTCACCAAGCCAACAAGCGAATTATTGACGCTACCGCAAAGCGAATGAACTTGCCAGCGGAAAAAGTAATGGTAAACATTCATAAATACGGAAATACTACTTCGGCAACGTTACCATTATGTTTATACGATTATGAAAAACAGCTCAAAAAAGGAGACAACCTTGTGTTCACTTCTTTTGGGGGCGGATTTACTTGGGGCGCAGTCTATGTAAAATGGGCATACGATTCAGAATAAAATAATAACTAGTAGCTAAAACGAACAACATGGAGATAAAAGACATTCAAAACCTAATTAAGTTTGTAGCCAAATCTGGCGCAAGCGAAGTAAAACTGGAGATGGAAGATATCAAAATTACCATCAGAACAGGACACGATGATAGAGGAGAAGCCACCTATATTCAGCAGGCTCCACAAATGGCAGCTCATGCCCCTCAAGTAATTGCAGCGGCTCCAGCTGTATCAGCAGTGCCAGCCGAAAGCGCGCCTGCTGATGAAGAGTCAAAATACATTACAGTTAAATCTCCAATAATTGGAACTTTCTACAGAAGGCCATCGCCAGACAAGCCTATGTTTGTTGAGGTGGGAGCTAGCATAGGAACGGGAGACGTTCTTTGTGTGATTGAAGCAATGAAGCTTTTTAACGAAATTGAAAGCGAAGTATCGGGTAAAATTGTAAAAATACTTGTGGATGATTCTTCTCCTGTTGAGTTTGATCAGCCACTATTTTTAGTTGACCCGTCTTAAATTCTCAACCCAATATCTGGATTCTAAATACCATAGCATTGGAATTTTAAATCTAGGTGTTGAAATTATCGAAATATATGTTTAAAAAGATACTTATAGCAAACAGGGGGGAGATTGCACTTCGCATAATCCGTACCTGTAGAGAAATGGGAATTCTATCTGTGGCAGTTTACTCTAAGGCAGACGAAGAAAGCCTGCACGTAAAATTCGCAGACGAAGCAGTGTGTATTGGTCCTGCGCCAAGTAGTGAGAGTTACCTTAAAATGTCAAACATCATTGCGGCAGCAGAAATCACCAATGCAGATGCCATTCACCCTGGATATGGGTTTTTATCTGAAAATGCAAAGTTTTCAAAAATCTGTGAAGAGCATAATATTAAATTCATTGGAGCATCTGCCGATATGATTGATAGAATGGGAGATAAGGCCATGGCTAAAACTACAATGGTAGAAGCTGGCGTACCTGTTGTTCCAGGAAATGAAGGAGTGATTCCCGACTTCAAAACATGTCAAAAAGTAGCCAAAGAAATTGGATATCCTGTTATGCTTAAAGCAACCGCAGGTGGTGGTGGTAAAGGAATGCGCTCGGTGAGTAAACCTGAGCAATTGCAAGATGCTTGGGACGCGGCCAGACAAGAAAGTAAAGCGGCATTTGGGAATGATGATATGTACATGGAAAAGCTCATTGAAGAACCACGTCATATTGAAATTCAGATTGTTGGCGATAGTACTGGAAAAGCTTGTCATTTAAGTGAACGTGACTGTTCTATTCAACGTCGTCATCAAAAATTAACCGAAGAAACGCCGAGTCCGTTTATGACGGATAAACTCCGTAATGCTATGGGATTAGCAGCTGTAAAAGCAGCTGAATACATTAAATATGAAGGCGCAGGTACTGTTGAATTCCTAGTAGATAAACATCGTAATTTCTACTTTATGGAAATGAACACTAGAATTCAAGTAGAGCACCCAATTACGGAACAAGTTATTGATTTTGACTTAATTCGTGAGCAAATAATGGTGGCAGCAGGTGTTCCAATTTCTGGAAAAAATTACTTGCCAAAATTACATTCTATAGAGTGTAGAATTAATGCGGAAGACCCTTATAATAATTTTAGACCCTCACCAGGAAAGATTACTGTATTACATGCTCCTGGCGGACATGGAGTGCGATTAGACACCCATGTCTATGCTGGCTACTCTATCGTTCCAAATTATGACTCTATGATTGCCAAACTTATTACAACTGCGCAAACTAGAGAAGAGGCCATTAGTAAAATGAAACGTGCTTTGGATGAATTCGTTATTGAAGGCATTAAAACAACCATACCGTTTCATCGCCAATTGATGGACCATCCAGATTATGTGGCCGGAAATTACACAACGGCTTTCATGAATGATTGGGAAATGGAAGAACCGGAAGAAGAGTAGGCCTTACGTGAATTCAGCTTTAAGAAAATGAAAATCCGAAATCAGGTAATGGTTTCGGATTTTTTTATTAATGAATTGTTTGCGTGTCACGGTAGATTTTTGAACCTTACTGAATACTGAATACTGAACTATGAATCTTAGTTATTGGGAACAGAAAACTTGGTTAGCGGACATCGACTTTGCTGTCATTGGAAGCGGCATTGTAGGATTGAGCTGCGCGTTATCGCTGCGTAAGGCACATCCTTTGAGTAAAATAGTTGTGTTTGAAAAGGGCATGCTGCCAAGTGGGGCGAGCACTAAAAATGCCGGCTTTGCTTGCTTCGGAAGTATCTCTGAAATCCTGTCAGATTTGAAAACACATACGGAAGAGGAGGTTGTCGAACTCGTACAGGATAGAGTAAATGGGCTGAAGTTGCTAAGAAATACGCTAGGTGATGCGAGCATTGATTATCAAGAGGAGGGCGGGTACGAACTTTTCTCGGAAGCAAACAGGGAATTATTCAACGAGTGCATTGCAAATATCGACTACATAAATAAATTACTTCATCCCGTTTTTGGAACAGATGTCTTTTTTAGAAAAGCGACGCCATTTAATTTTCAGAATGTTCATTCCGAGGTTATTTTTAATCAGTTTGAAGGTCAGTTAGATACTGGAAAAATGATGTCATCGCTTCTTCGAAAAACTTCAGAAATGGGCATTTTAGTGCTGAATAGCGCCCAAATTGATACATTTTCTACCATATATGAGCAAATTCATCTGAAAACAGCTTTTTCCGAAGACATCATCTGCAAGCAGCTTTTCATCGCTACAAATGGTTTTGCGAAGCAATTTTTGGAAGCAGATATACAACCAGCAAGGGCGCAGGTTATAGTCACGAAGCCTATAGATAATTTGCAAATAGCAGGAACGTTCCACTTGGATCAGGGCTACTATTATTTTAGAAATATTGATAATAGGATACTTTTTGGTGGCGGACGAAATTTGGACTTCGGCGCAGAGAAAACTGATCAGACGGGATTAACCCCTTTGGTCCAGAACACTTTAGAGGAACTTCTTCGCACAACAATTTTACCAAATACCCCGTTTGAAATAGACACCCGATGGAGTGGAATCATGGGTGTAGGCCAGCAAAAAAAACCAATCATTAAAGCCGTGGCTCCGAACATCTACTGTGGGGTGAGGCTTGGCGGAATGGGTGTAGCCATTGGAAGCTCGGTCGGTCAACAGCTTGCTAATCTAAGCAATGAATGAAAAAATTATTTCGGTTTATACTTAAAGCCTCAATTTGGTTTGTGGTGTTAAGTGTTATTTGGACGCTTTTATATAAAGTAGTTCCAGTTTCATATACACCATTAATGGCAATTCGATATATGGAAGGCGAACAGAACTATCATAAGTCACACGAATGGGTGTCTTTGAAATTGGTGTCTAGAAATTTCCTAATGGCTGTTGTTTGTTCAGAAGACCAAAAGTTCTTGCAGCATAATGGTTTCGATATTAAGTCCATAAAAATGGCCTATGAAAGTAATAGTCGTGGGGAAAAGCTTCGGGGCGGGAGCACTATTTCACAGCAAACCGCTAAGAATATTTTTCTATGGCCTAAGCGTGATTTTGTTCGAAAAGGACTAGAATCATGGTTTACGTTTTTAATTGAAAACCTATGGAGTAAAGAGCGTATCCTCGAGGTTTACGTCAACAGTATTGAAATGGGAAATGGGGTTTATGGTATTGAATCGGCTGCACAACACTGGTTTCAGAAAACCGCTTCAGATTTAACGAAAGAGGAGGCCGCTGCCATCGCGGCGATTCTGCCAAATCCACGAGAATATAGTGCGAATCCAAGGTCACGCTATATTGAAAACAGAAAAAATTGGATTATTAAGCAAATGCGAAATTATGGTACCTTAGCTTTAAAAGTTGAATAGCTATGACTGTAAATGAAATCAAGGAACACTTGCTGAAGGCTTGTCATGACTGGCTAGATTTGAGATTTGACCATATCGAAGCCGTGTTAAAAGAAATCAAAAACGCTTTAGAAGAGGAAACGAAAAGTAGTGCGGGAGATAAACACGAAACAGGACGGGCGATGCTTCAAATTGAGCGTGAAAATGCAGGAAGACAATTAGCCGAAGCCGAAAAGGTTAGAGACACATTAGACAAAGTAGACGTGTCTCATGCTTCAGATCGGGCACATTTAGGCAGCTTGGTATTCACCTCACATGGCGATTATTATTTGTCAATTTCAACAGGGGCGATTGAGGTTGACGGCAAACAGTACTTTGCTATAGCCCCAAAATCACCAGTTGGTGCGTTGTTGCTTGGTAAAGAAGAAGGAGATGTATTTACTTTTCATGATGAAGAATATAAGATAATTAGTGTAGAATAAACGAATTGTGCGTTTTAAGGTAAAGCAAGGAACCTATTTTATGATTGGCATTTGGATGCTCAAAAAACACGTCTACGGCCTGCCATGTTGCATGAACTAAATACGAATTACCTTTAAAATAATAGGACTGTATTACTACTTGAAGCTTTGTTTTTTCTTCGGAAACAACGAGTTGATGAGGAAGAAAAGCAACCTCGTCCTGTGATGTAGTTTCACGGAACAGAGATTCTGGTAGGTTCGTGACTTCTCCAAAAAATCCAGCTTGATAAGCCGTTTGGAGCGAGGTAAACACGGCGGCTGGAGGCCCTATCTTTTCAATAGTTCCATCTTTTAATATTAAAA
Organism: Candidatus Latescibacterota bacterium; assembly: GCA_047615425.1. Lineage (GTDB taxonomy): Bacteria > Bacteroidota > Bacteroidia > Flavobacteriales > Flavobacteriaceae > Patiriisocius. The sequence goes on along the minus strand of JBLHGH010000005.1, from coordinate 8,244 downwards.
GAACGTCTGAATACGCGAGTGCCTCTTCTGCATCATGCGTAGCGGTTATGCAACTAATGTTTTCCTTCTTTAAAAAGGAAAAGAGGTTGCGACGTAGTTTGTTTTTTCGGAAAGTATCAATATGACTGAAAGGTTCATCTAACAAGAGCAATTCAGGCTTGTTTGCAAGGGCCTTAGCCAAGGCCACACGTTGTTTTTGGCCCCCACTAAGGTTTTTTGCCAAGGTGTTTTTGAAAGCGACAAGGTCAACAACGTCTAATAACTCATCAACGCGAGCGTCGTCTTTTGCTCCGTCTATTCTGCTTAAGTGGCTGGCAATATTCTCAGCAACAGAAATATAAGGCATGACGTTAAATTCCTGTGCTAGAAGCTTAAAGTTGTCCTCACCCGGAATAAGATTATGTAGCGGGCCAAGTAGCGTTTTTCCATCCCACGAAATGCTTCCGGACTCGAGATGTAACAAGCCGTAAATAATATGCAGAAGCGTAGATTTGCCGCATCCACTTTCCCCTAGAATGGCAAGATGATCTCCTTTTTTTAATTGAAAGGAGATATTGTTTAAGACTTTGGTCTCAAGATAAGAGAAGTTAAATATTTGTACGTCTAGCATATTGGACAAAAAGGGCGTGTCATATGAAGCAGATTTGTTGCGCCTGGACAAGCTATTTATAAGATGATTTAGTTGTTATTCTTTAACGCGGTCATTGATTTTTTGAGGTAATACTTCATACCCCATATTGTAAAGGGTAAATCCAAAGATGTCTGCATATTGTTCTATTGTTTTTGAAACTGGAGTCCCGTCTCCATGTCCAGCGTCTGTCTCAATTCTAATTAATGCAGGATTGTTCCCTGATTGTTTTGATTGTAATTCAGCTGCAAACTTAAAACTATGCGCCGGCACAACGCGGTCGTCATGATCACCGGTGGTGATGAAAGTCGCGGGATATTCAATATCTTCTTTTATATTATGCAAAGGAGAATAACCTTTTAAATAGTCAAACATTTCTTTGTTGTCTTCCGAAGTGCCATAATCATAAGCCCAACCAGCGCCAGCGGTAAAGGTATGATAACGTAACATATCAAGTACACCCACAGCCGGTAGCGCCACCTTCATCAAATCTGGACGCTGGGTCATCGTCGCTCCAACAAGCAGTCCTCCGTTTGACCCTCCGCGTATGGCAAGGTATCCTGACGAGGTATACTTCTTTTCAATAAGATATTCCGCGGCAGCAATAAAATCATCAAACACATTCTGTTTCTTCAATTGTGTTCCTGCGGCATGCCATTCTTTACCATATTCACCTCCTCCACGAAGGTTAGGAACTGCATACACGCCGCCTTGTTCCATCCAAATCGCATTAGCGATACTAAAACTGGGCGTAAGGCTAATATTAAACCCTCCATAACCATAGAGTATGGTTGGGTTCTTGCCGTCTAATTCAACTCCTTTTTTATGCGTAATAATCAGAGGTACTTTAGTGCCGTCTTTCGAGCTATAAAACACCTGCTTGCTTTCGTAGTTGTCTGGATTAAAGTCAATTTCTGGTTTACGATATAATTGAGACGTACCTTCTTGGATATTATATTTATAGATACTTCCTGGAGTTATATAATTTGTAAAACTATAATACAGCGTAGTCTCTTCCTTTTTTGCTCCGAAGCCACCCGCACTCCCTATGCCCGGTAATAGCACTTCGCGTACTAGACGTCCATCATAGTTATATTGAAACACTTTTGATATCGCATCAACCATATATTCAGCAAAAATATAGCCCCCTCCAGAACTAGGGCTCAACACATTTTTGGTTTCAGGAATAAGATCTTTCCAGTTTTCTGAGCTAGGGCTACCCGCATCAACAGTAACAATTTTGCCATTAGGAGCATTTCGGTTGGTATATACGAAGAGCGTCGATCCGTTATTGTCTAAGACATAGGCATCGCTATCAGTATCATTTACAACAGGAATAAGAGGCGTATTAGGCTTGCTGAGGTCTCTGATGAAAAGCTTGTTCCCAGAGGTTGAAACACTCGCACTAATGGTCAAGTAGTTCGCATCTTCAGTAGCACGTCCGCCCGCATATCTATGTTTTTCTGAAGGGATACCACCAAAAATAAGGGCATCATCTTTTTGAGAAGTTCCTAGTTTATGAAAATATACTTTATGTTGATCTGTTTTCGCCGAAAGCTCACTTCCTTTTGGTTTGTCATAGCTAGAATAATAGAAGCCGTCATCTTTCATCCAAGAAATACCACTAAACTTAATATCAATTAATGCGTCCCCTACAATTTCTTTGGTTTCGGAATTCATGACGATGATTTTTCGCCAGTCACTGCCACCTTCAGAAATACTATAGGCAGCAATTTTACCAGTTTTGGAAAAACTTAATCCTCCCAGAGAGATTGTTCCATCTTCTGTGAATGTGTTTGGATCTAGGAAGACCGTTGCTGCACTTGGGTCATCTCCTGTTTTATAGCGGTAAATGACATATTGGTTTTGAAGCCCATCATTTTTGTAGAAATAGGTAAAGCATCCTTCTTTAAATGGTGGTCCAACCTTTTCGTAATTCCATAATTTAGTGAGCCTTTCTTTTAGTTCTTCACGAAATGGAATTTGGTCTAAATAGCCAAAAGTAGTTTTATTTTGAGATTTCACCCATGATCTAGTTGCATCGCTCATATCATCTTCGAGCCATCTATAAGGGTCTTTTACTTCTAAACCGAAGTGATTAGTAAGGGTGTCTGCTTTCTTTGTTTGATGATATGTCACAGCAATAGGTTCTTGAATTTTTGTTTCTTCTTTGCACTAAGTTAGGCCAAGTACAGTAACAAAAAGGAGGCTTATTTTTTTCATTTTAAAACCCCCTAAAGGTATATAAATCCACCACAATTTATTTTTATTAATCAACTGTTTATCAATTATTTAAAGGGTATTTAGCGGCAAAACACTTGTCTATAGAAAGAGCGGTTTGTATGCCTTCCAATATTTAAAAATAAGCATGGCGTTTAAAAATACAATGAGAATTGCCACACCAATTCCCGATACGTCTAAAAACAAGTGGAAAAGAAGAATGTTAAAAGTGATAGGCGCTAATATTATGAGGGCAAATGGCACCCATTTTTTAAAAAGCAATAAAAGACCAATTCCAATTTCTAAAACGGCTACAACATAAAGAACATAGCCTGAATTGTCAAGGGATTCAATGAAGTTCGCCGCCGCTGGAGGCATTTCAAATAAAGGGATAAAGAACAAAAAGGTGTTAAACCCAAAAATTAATAATGTGAGGGCGAGAATAATTCGAAGGATGGTTGTGAAGGTAGAATTCATAGATAGTTGGTTTGCTTGTGCTATTAAATATAGTTAAAAAAATAGACTCGCTTTTTGAATTAAAAACGAGCCTCTATTTTTTCTGTAAAAATTTCCTTTAAACAAACATAGAACGATATGCATCCCAGTTTTTATACATGAGGTAGGCGTTTAGTACTGCCACTAAAATAGCAGGGCCAATATTAGGAAGATTCACAAAGGCATGAAAGCACACAAGGTTTATAGAGATAGGAACAAGCATTACAAGAGCGAAGGGAACCCATTTTCTAAAAAGAAGAAACAGCCCCACCACAACTTCTATTACGCCTACGAGGCCCATAATATATCCCTTGCTAGCTTCTGGATCGTCTCCCGAAAAACGAAGTGCATCAAAAAGGTATTGGGCCTCAAGGTACCCTGTAAAATCAAAATCTGGCATATACCAGAAGAATTTGTTCAAGCCAAAAGCCAAAAGAAGTAGCCCAAGGCCAATGTAAACAATGGTGTGTAAGATTTTCATTATTCAAAGTTTTTTGTTGGTTATCAGGCCTTAGATGGAGGCAAGAACCACCACTTACGCCAAAATAGGATGAACGAGCCCTTTTGCAACTAAATACTCGGCTATTTGCACAGCATTCGTGGCAGCTCCCTTTCGTAGATTGTCACTTACAATCCAAAGATTGAGTGTATTTGGTTGGGATTCGTCGCGGCGTATTCTACCAACAAAAACGTCATCCTTTCCATGGGCATAAATAGGCATGGGATATGTGTTGGTGTCTGGATTGTCTTGCACCGTAATTCCAGGTGTGTCGTGAAGTGTTTTCCTAATTTCAGCAAGGTCAAAATCATGTAAAAACTCCACGTTTACAGCCTCACTATGGCCGCCAGCAGTAGGAATTCTAACAGCGGTTGCCGATACAGAAAAGGTTCTATCGTCTAAGATTTTTTGAGACTCTCTAGCTAACTTCATTTCTTCCTTGGTGTACCCGTTAGCTTCAAAAACATCACAATGCGGAATCGCATTTCTGTGAATAGGATAGGGGTATGCCATTGCACCAGTCACTCCCTCGGTTTCATTTTCCATTTGCTGAACAGCCTTAACCCCTGTTCCCGAAACAGATTGATAGGTAGATACCACAACACGCTTCATTTGGTATTTTTTATGAAGTGGTGCCAGCGCCATGACCATTTGAATTGTGGAACAGTTTGGGTTCGCAATAATTTTATCGTTTTCTGAAATACTATCGGCGTTAATTTCTGGCACAACAAGTTTTTTAGTAGGATCCATACGCCAAGCTGATGAGTTATCAATCACAACAGCTCCAACGGCGGCAAATTTTGGCGCCCACGCTAATGATGTATCGCCACCAGCTGAAAAAATAGCAATATCTACATGCGCGTTGACTGCTTCTTGCATGCCAATAATTTTGTGAGGTTTTCCTTTGAACACTAATTCTTTGCCAATAGACTTTTCTGATGCCACAGGAAGTAATGTAGTAATCGGAAAATTTCGTTCTTCGAGTATTTTAAGCATTACGGTGCCTACCATGCCGGTGGCGCCTACTACAGCTACTTTCATAGGGAGTGATTTGAGAGTAAAAATACTGCTTTTCAGCCAAATCAGATTTAAATATTTTCATAAAAAAACCGCCCTGTTTTCACAAAACGGTTTAGTCATTAATGATTTAGAATAGCGACTTGTGTTCTTTCAGCGCTATGCTTCCATAGAAAGAAACGCACTACTTTTTAAGTAAATCTCTAATCTCTGATAAGAGATCATTATCAGATGGTCCTGCTGGGGCTGCTGGAACTATTGGCGCAGCTGGCCCTTTGGATTTGTTATATGCCTTTACAATTATGAACATTACAAGTCCAACTACAATCAAACTAATAATGGTGTTTACCCAAGACCCCCACATAATTGCGTTTTCTGGTGTAGCCACCGCACCAGCAGCATCCATAACCGCTTCGCCGAGGACATATTTCATATCCGCAAAATTAACTCCACCAGCAAAATGACCAACAATAGGCATAATGATATTGGCTACAAAGCCATTAATTACCGCTCCGATGGCTCCTGCCATGACAACTGCAACTGCAAAATCAATTACGTTGCCCGTCATAATAAAATCCTTAAACTCTTTTAACATATGTGTTAGTTTTATGTGTTAGTAAGTCTACAATTTACAAAAAAGTTTGTTTTGATTTTTTATAGAGATTAAATACCTAGAGCTTACGGCAAACTACACGTTTTACCCGTTGAGAAATAGCCGTAAGTAGTTCATAAGCAATACTGTCCATAGCATTCGCTAATTGTACTGCAGTTTGATTGGGTCCAATGATTTCTACCTCGTCGCCTTCATTGCAATCTATGCCGGTAATATTTATCATTAGCATGTCCATGCAGACGTTACCGATTATGGGCGCTGGCTTACCGGCCACATATAAACATGCTTTTTCGTTACCCATTGCGCGCGGAATACCATCTGCATGGCCAATGGGAATAGTTGCAGTACGCTCATATCCCGCAGCTGTATAACCCCTGTTATATCCTACAGAATCACCAGGCTCAATCGTGTGAATTTGTGAGATAACCGATTTCAAAGCCGAAATGGGCTTTAATTTTTTATCCACTTCTTCAGCGTTGCCATAACCGGATAATCCAATTCCTGTACGGACCATATCAAAATGCGCTTCTGGATAGTTGATTATTGCAGACGTATTGCTTTGATGCCTAAGCGGACTATATCCAATTTTAGCAATGAGTTCGTCTGAAGTTTTTCTGAATGAATCAATCTGTTGTAAGGTAAACGCCCTCTCTGAAAGATCTTCGCTGGCAGCTAAATGACTGTAAATAGATTTGACCTTTACGGCTTTTGTTTCCGAAAGTCTTTCCGCAACCCAATCAACTTCATTCTCCCAGAATCCTAACCTGTTTAATCCGGTATTAAATTTAATATGAATGGGGTAGTTTGTTTGTTCTTTTTGTTCTGCCAGAGCAACAAACGCTTTAAGAACGCGCGCTGTGTATATCCCAGGCTCTAAACAGCGATCAATTAAGGTGTCAAAATTAGCCGGTTGTGGATGTAAAACTAGAATAGGTGTTTCAATCCCAGCATCACGAAGTAATACGCCTTCGGCTGTATAGGCAACGGCCAAATAATCTACGCCAAGCATTACTAGCTCGCGCGCTATTGCAACCGCGTCGCTGCCATACCCCATAGCCTTTACTACACCTAAAACCTTAGTGTTTTCCTTTAATTTTGAAGTAAGAAAGCGGTAATTGTGCCCAACTGCATTGAGATCAATTTCTAAAACCGTTTCGGTAGCATTTGGCATTTAGATTTACTTTTTACTTGGAAATTCTTCAGGATCCTTAACATCCATTTTGCTTACTTTCTCTCGCAGCATAGCTTTGTAAAATGCCGCTCTACTTAGGGGCTCGTATTCTTCGGTCTCCCCTAAAAGAACCAAATCATCACTTTGTGCTTTGCGAAAGCTATAATTAGCTAAATTTCCAGTTCTAGGACAAACAGCATGTACCTTGGTTACGTATTCGGCGGTTGCCATTAGCGCAGGCATTGGTCCAAAAGGATTTCCTTTGTAATCCATATCAAGGCCAGCAATAATAACGCGCACACCACGATTTGCCAAATCATTACACACTTGTACTATTTCGTCATCAAAGAATTGCGCCTCATCAATTCCAACGACATCACAATCATCTGCCAAAATAGGAATATTGGCTGCCGCTGGCACCGCCGTGGAACGAATATGATTGCTGTCATGAGAAACAACCTGGTCATCATCATAGCGCGTATCAACTTGAGGCTTAAAAATCTCAACTTTTTGACGCGCAAATTTGGCGCGCTTTAATCTGCGTATCAATTCCTCTGTTTTCCCTGAAAACATAGAGCCGCAGATGACTTCGATCCAGCCGAATTGCTCTTTTTGATTTACGGTATTTTCGAGAAACATAGGTGTCTTTTAGACGAAAACAGAAAAGTTTTCCGTTTACATAAAGGTTGTGTAAATTTATAAAAACAAAATTCAGTAAAAAGAGAATAATTTTAAAAGTTATGAAGAAGAAGCTTCAGTTAGAAATAAAACAACTTGCCAGTCTACTTATTGCGCCGGAAGCAGGTTTTAATACAGCCGAAATCAAGGCTGAGTTAACAAAGCTTCTAGAGAAATTAACGGTCTTAGAATATATTGAAGGCTTGGCAACCGTTACAGCTGTTGATTCTAAGAATGCATCCTTGGATTCAAAGAGCCTTAGAGAAGAACATTGGTTTAAAGAACCTGTACCTTTGCCTCAGTCCAACCATCAAGATAAATTGGTTGAGCCCGTGATGGAGAAGATTAAAGATATTGTGTCCCAAACGCCAGTAGCCCCTGAGCAAGTAGAAGAATTACTTGAAGAAGTGGTGCCTAAAAAACAACACATCAAAAATGACCTAGAAGAATTTGCATTTAATTATCAGGAGACGCCAACATTCGAGCGTAAAAGCTCGGATGAGCTAAAAAACACGGCTGCACTTGAAGTCAAAAACCCCTCCAATGCAGACGAAATGCCTGAGGCTTCAGAAATGGTAATGGCTGATTTTGGAATTTTAAAAAAACCAAACAATGAGAAACCAAAATCACTAAACGAAACTATAAACAGTGGTTTAAGTATTGGTTTAAACGATAGGTTGGCCTTTATTAAACATCTTTTTAATGGGAACATTGAAGATTATACGCGCGTGCTTTCTCAAATAAATTCAATGCAAAATTTTGAAGAAGCAAACGTTTTTATAACAGAAACCGTGATGCCTGATTATAATGAATGGCTTGATAAAGACGAATTCAAAGAACGGTTTATGACGCTTATCGAAAAACGATTCAATTAACATTGTATTCAATAATATTTTATTGATAATTGCCAGATAACTTATGGG
>JBLHGH010000004.1:0-26751 GCA_047615425.1 Candidatus Latescibacterota bacterium | reverse complement strand
TGTTTGGTCTTGGAAAGTACCACGAGTAATTCTAACTAATGCCTCAGCAGTGGCAACTCCCGTAGGAACGGTCCACGTGAAAGTTCTCGCGGTTGAACCAGCTGTTGCAATTGTGTTCCAAGAACCTCCATTATCTGTTGAATATTCTAAATCAAAATTCGCAGTAGTCCCAATAGCATCCCAGTGAATTTGCTCATTGGCGTTCGCTTCACTTGCGAATTTTTCACCTTCATTAGGATAGGTTACTGTAAGATTGTCTGTAATCAATTCGTATACCACAAAATACTCTTGTGGACCCATTGGCACGTTAAACCCTCCAATTGCAATAGAATAGTTCCCTGCTGCTGGACTATCAAAAACAACTTGTTCTACATTGTTTAAGTGGTCAAGACCGTTCGTTGCGGGTGTATTAAGTGCAGCCGAGTTAGCCGTTGGATCTAAAATATACGGCAAATGCGTTCCGCTTGATGGGTCTGTAACAACCATATCTAAGTCGTTTACCAATGCAGGGCTTGCTCCAGCCATAGCGGCAGGATCATTCCAGTATACCATAAAACGCGCTTGTACAGTGCCTGCAGGAACATTGAGAACATGAGTATTAGAACCTCCTTGCGAAACATCATCAACTAAGAACCTTCCATCTTCTAAAAGTTGCGCCGCTCTGTAACCGTTAAGCATTCCCCAACCGTATTTATAATCTGGTCCTATGTTTCCGTAATCCTGTGCAGTGTTCAACATTGCCGCTTTAACCAATGCAGATTGAGGTAAAGTTCCTCCATTTGCGTCAGCATAAACTTCATATAAAAGGGCTGCCGTTCCAGCAGAACCTGGAGCAGCGGCAGAAGTACCACCAAATGTTTGATACCCATTATTTTCTGCTGTAGAAGCCTGGCCTTCACCGTGAGCCGTTAAGTCTGGCTTGATTCTACCATCTGTAGCTGGTCCCCAAGAGCTGTAGCTAGATAAAGTACCGTCGAATCGAGTGCTTGCTGTTGCTATTACATTTTTTGCTTGCTTGTGGCCACCCGTAATGGTGCCCCAACCGCTTCCTGCACCATATCCACAGTTAGAACCATTTGAGTTACCGCATGAGAATACATGTAGCGTGGAGGTATGTGTGTTTATTTGGTTATCCACATTAACGGCGGTAGTTGTATACCCGTCATTACATCCATTTCCATAAGACGAATTAGTAATTTGCACTTCTCCACTCTCGATTCTAGAAAGTGTTGGATTATCTAGGAATGATGAGTTATAGTTTACAACATAAATATCTGCTCCAGATGCCATTCCTTTATTCGTTGGATTCAGGTTACCCGCGCCAGTCATAATTCCTCCAACACCGTCACCATGTGTTGAACCACCTGCTCCGTTGTTGCTTATAATTCTTCCTTCAAAATCAATATGTGGACCTAATCTTCCGTCATCACGTACCATAACACCTACACCATCGCCTGTATAGTTTCTTCCAGAAACTGTACCTGTGTCTAGGTTGCTGGCGCGATGTAGTCCACGTCCACGAATATCTTCTTTAATTGAGGGAGGCGTAATAACATCAATGTATTTTACATAAGGTCTATCCGCTAAATTATCGAGACAGTTGTTTGGCACTCTTAAATCAATCTGATGACCATTATCAAATGTAGCAGCCACGGCAATTTGCTTGGCTACTAAATCTGAGATGATATAGTTCACATCAACACCTTCGTGGAATACAAGCGTAACAAGTAGGCTGTTTTGATCCACCGCATGTTCAGGGTATGGTGTATTCTTAAGGTTAGAAGAAAGCTTGAACCTACTTTCTACTGGGATGATAGCCCGTACGCCATTATCCATTAAAAATTGAACAGATGTATTTTCTGGGAAGTGAAACAAATATGTTTTGTTTGGGATATAATTGATAAGGCCTAGGTTATTTGCCTTGAACAAATCTTGAACCTCTTGTGTTGGGGTTTCATAAAATTGTACCCAGCCTACATAGCTATCTCCTAGTCGAGCTGATTCTGGCATTTGATTCCATTCAAAAGTATCAATGTTTTCTGTTACAACAATCGCGTCATCTTGGAAAGTGATTGCGTAGTCACTCTGAGCATACGTTGCTGAACATAAAAAAACAAGCATGATTAACAATGCATTTTTTACATTCAGAAACGAAAAAAAAGTAATTCTTTTCATAATCAATTTATTAAGTTAAAATTTCGGGAAAAGCCCTAGGAATTTTTTGAATACCAAATATATCTAATAATCGTTTAAAAAGCGTTAAAAGAGCCTATTTAAAAGCGATTAACCCTACTCATTTGGTAGGGTTAACTCCTTTTTATTGGTTCAATTGTTCGTTTAAGTGTTCGTTTTTTTTAGAAACTGATAAGATCTTAAAAGAAAACAATTCAATTATTATTTCAAAACCAGGTCTTTCTAAATACAATGAAGTTGCTTATTTAATCACTAATTTCTTGGTTGTTTCCAAACCTTCTGATTTTAGTAAGACGAAATAAAGTCCTGCCGAATAACTAGAAACGTTCAGTTTTAGTTCATTTGAAGTGATCACCACCTGCCTCAGCGTTTGCCCTAACATATTCATGAGCCTTACTTCAATTACATTGTTGTCTCCATTTTTCAAAAGGATAACTTCTTCAGAAGCTGGATTAGGATACAGTACAATGGAAGTGTTAAAGTCATTCTCATCAACACCAAGGGCTTCTGCCGTTACGTTAATATTATCCACGAAAGTGTTATTCCCTTCACCATTTGTGTTCACAAACCTAAACATTACATATTCCCCAACATAGCCAGCAAGATCTATAAACTCTGTACGCCAATCATCTGCACCAGAAGGTGCCCAGTTAAAGTTAATGTAGCCTGGCAACGTAGAGAGATCTAAATCTGTCTTGTCGTAAATAGTTGTGTACGTTGCGCCGCAATCAATAGAAGCCTCGACGCGCATTGAGTCAAACCTGTTACTAGAATGTTGTGCCTTTGCAAGGTCGAAGCTCAAATCGGCTACGCCAGAACTCGTCAAATCAAATACTTCAGTAATAAAATCATCCATTTGCCCAGAGGCGCTATAAAGATAATTGTTAAGAAAAGCAGTAGTAGTAGGATTACCATCAACGCCAGTAATGTTGGGTTGTTCTTGCCAAGTAATACTGCCATCCGGGTTGTGTACAAACCAGGCTGGAGGAGGAAATCCATTTACCTCAAAAGTCTCTTGAAAATCAACGGCGGTAGCATCGAGAAGTACAAAAATTGTGGCATCAACCTCATCATTTGAAGAGTCTTGATCCCCGGCAAGCGCGACAGACACGGTTAAATTATAGGTGCCGTTGGCAGGAAGTACAAGCGGTGTTGTGAAACTAAATGCTGCTTGCTGTCCAGAGGGTAGGTTTCCAGTGAATGTCTCTTGTATTGCGGGCTCGCTATCTAATTGGTAGGAGACCATAAAATTGCTTTGTTGGTCAATTCCCGTATTTCTGAATGTAGCCGTAACCGTAGCTTCATTTGACCCCGAACAGACTAAGGTAAAATCACTTGGGTCATTATTAATAGATATGGCGGCAAGATCATTGTTTAAGGAACAGCTTAATAAACCTCCACCATAATTAAGAGCAATGGTTCTTCTGCTTTTCCATCCTTCTGCATTATTTCTTGCAACAATCGCTACCCAGAAGTTTTCTGAAGCATTAGCTATTGGGAACTGGAAGAATGTTTCCGCTGTATTGCCTAAGAGGTCCATATGGGTGGTTCCAAGTTTATAGAAGTCATACGATGTTGCATTGGATACTGGATCCCATACAACGGTAGCCTGCGTGGGACAAACCTGAATAACTTCTTCACCATTGACCAGGTTCGCTATCGAAAAAGATCCATCGCTAGTGTCAGAAAAGGAGTCACTACTCACACGAATTAATGCACCTCCTGTCACTGAAGAAGGAACCATCCATCCATAGGTGTTTACATCATTAGCGACCGTGGTAATCATATTCCAACTTGCACCATTATCTACTGAATACGCTAGGTCAAAATCGGCAGTTGTATTCATTGAATCCCAGTGAATAGATTCTGTTTCTCCAGGAACGAAGCTTTCTCCTTCGTTAGGATAAGTAACTACAACCTTATCGGAGATAATTTCATACACCACAAAATATTCTTGTGGCCCCATAGGAACATTAAACCCACTTATATCAATGTCGTAGCTCCCTGCTGCAGGAGTATTAAGCAGTACTTGTTCCATATTGTTCAGGTGATCTACACCATTGGTAGCTGGTAAATCTAAGGTAATAGCATTAGGACTTTCGTCTAAAACGTAAGGTAAATGTATACCACTTGACGGATCCGTAACAACAAGATCGAGGTCGTTTACAAGCGCTGGGTTTGCGCCAATTGAGGCTTCAGGATCACTCCAATAAACCATAAAACGTACTTGCTCTGTGCCTGCTGGCACGATGATACTGTGATTGTTAGTTGCTCCATGTGATATTGCACTAGAAAGATAACGGCCATCTTCAATTAAGATAGCAGCACGTAATGCATTCACAATTCCCCAACCAAATTTATAATCTGGGCCAATGTTACCAGCATCATTTGCGGTGTTTAACATGGTAGCTTTGATAAGGGCAGACTGTGGTAAAGTACCACCGTTTTCATCGCCATAGGCTTCATAAAGTTGTGCGGCTATACCAGCAATGCCAGGAGCAGCACCTGAGGTGCCTCCGAAAACTAAATAACCGTTGTTTGGCGCTGTAGAATTTTGATTTTGACCATTCGCAGCAATATCTGGTTTAATTCTTCCATCATGAGCTGGTCCACGGCTACTTGAACTGACAAGCGCTCCATCATAATATACGTTGGCAGTTGTAATCACGTTTTTGCCTTGTTTGTGGCCGCCAGTTATATTTCCCCATTGATTTCCAGCGCCATAACCACAATTATTATTATTCGAATTTCCTGCAGAAAACACATGCATCATTGTTGGGATGTTTCTGGTTTGGGTGTCAACAGTTCGTGCAATTGACGTGTAGCCTGCGTTACAGCCATTACTATATGACGAGTTTGTAACTTGAACGTCTCCGCTCATAATCAAATTTACAGTTTCAGAATCTAAAAAATTCGACACATACTGCACTACCTCAAGGGTAGATCCAGCAGCCATTCCTCGCATGGAAGGGTCAAGGTTTCCTGCTCCTGCCATAATTCCAGAAACCCCATCTCCATGTGTTCCAGTTGGGTCTGAAGTGTGGTTTGTAAGGCGTCCTTGAAAATCAATATGAGGCCCAACAAGACCATCATCCCGACACATCACACCAATTCCGTCTCCAGTATAATTTCTACCCGTACCCGTTTGAGTATCTAAATTACTTGCGCGATGTAAACTTCTACCTCTGGTGTCATCTTTTACAGATGGCGCAACTATAAGTTCGATCCATTTTACGTAAGATAGATTTGATAGTGTTTCTAGGCAATTATTTGGAATTGATAAATCGACAATATTGGATCCTTCGTATTGCTGAACTACCCGTATCTGTTGTCTATCTAGATCATCAAGTACATATTGTTTATTGGCATTTTGGTAATACTGAAGTGTCACAAGAATGTTTTCACCGTCCACGGCCCAAGTTTCGAAAGGCGGATTTTTTAATTCCAAAGATATCTTATGTTCACCATAAACAGGAATTACGGACCGCACTCCATTGTCCCTTAAAAACGAAATGGAAGCACTTTGCGGAAAGTAAAACAAATACGTTTGATGCGGAATATATTCTAATAGCTCAAGATTATTTCGTTTGAATCGGTCTTGAACATCTTGCGTTGGGGTTTCATAAAATTGAACCCATCCATAATATCCTTCGCTAAGTTTCGAAGAATCTGGCATCTGGTTCCATTGAAAGGAATCAATATTTTCTGGAATGTCTATAGTTTCTCCTTGATAAATAACAGAAAAAGGATTTTGTGCAAAACCAATGAAAAAAATAAATAGAAAAGTATGCAGGAAGGTGTATTTCTTTGTCATAACTGATTTTTGGTTACCAAAGATATTCAATAACCAAACACAATTATGACTTAAAACCTGAAAATAATACTGTAAAATCCAGATAAACTGTTAAAAATCAGGAAAATTTATACTTTTAGCAAGAAGTACTAAGATTTATACGAAAAGCGCCTTTAATTCTGTGGCATCGTCCGGAGTCATTTTTCCAGCTAATAACAAGCTAAGTTGCTTTCGACGCAGTGCAGCTTCGAACCGCTCTTTTTCTAAGTCGGTTTCAGGAATCAACTGTGGTACGGGCACGGTACTCCCAAGTTCGTCCACGGCAACAAATGTATAAATCCCTTCATTTGCCTTTGAGCGCATTCCGTTCTCACGATCTTCAATCCAAACATCCATAAATACTTCCATGGAACTTTTAAAAGCCCTTGAAACTTTTGCCTCCACGGTCACAACACTTCCCAAAGGGATCATTTTGTTAAAGGCTACATGATTTACAGAGGCCGTTACAACAATTCTGCGGCTATGTCTCCTAGCCGCTATACTTGCAGCTCTATCCATTCTTGCCAGTAACTCACCTCCAAACATATTTCCAATGGGGTTGGTTTCACTAGGCAGAACTAAATCTGTCATTACTGTATAAGACTCTTTTGCGGTTTTGGCTTGCATCTTAAATTTTTTCGCAAAGGTACAGTATTTTACTTCCTAAACGCGGTTGAGCCTATGCTTCCGAAATAGAAATTCGTGATAAATTCCGAAGAAAAGCCTAATAAAGGGTATGAAGTTTTTGATTAATTATTTAGATCCTGCACTAATAACCAAGCGTCTTTGTTTTCGGTACGCTTAATAGTGCGAAGCATTTGGAGCGCTTCTAATCTGTCTTCATGACTGCTGTAAGCTATTTGGTGCAGGCCATATTTATTTTGGCCAATGGAAGTAGCCATAAAACCTTTTTCAGCCAATTGCTTAACTTTTTTAGCTGCATTTGCCTCAATCCTGAAGGCCCCAGCAACAACATGATAATGCCCCACTTCTTTTTCAAGTGTTACGTTTAATGCTGGCAATGGATTTTCAAGGACAAAGGTGGCCTCTTGAATCTGGTTTTCAATAAGCGTATTGGCCTTTTGTTTTTCAGCAAAATTGTGTTTTTGAACTTGACCTTCGTATAGTTTCATTCCTCCTAAACCAGAAATGGCAATGGCAATTAAGCCAACAGCTGCATATTTCAAATAGGGCTTAGGGTGGCGCTTTTCAGGTATAAACAATAAAGGTGTCTGCGCTTCGATAACTTCTTGGTTTTCTCTAGCAATTTTAGGCGAAACAAAAGATGCCAAACCGAAAGAAGCTGTGCTGAAGTTTTCTTTTTCTGAAGGCGTGAATTGAACATTGTTTTCCGCGTTTAGCGAAAAGTCACCTATGTTTTTAATGGCCACCGAATGATTTTCGGAAAGTTCTGCAGATAAACCTCTTGTAAAAGATCTAATTCTTTGCAGGGCAATTTCGTAGCTACAGTTTTCAACAGATGCCACATAATTAGCCAACAATCCATCATTTGTTTGGAGTTGTCTATTAAACGAAAGTGTTTTCCCTGGCGGGAAGAAAGTATGTGTGATACCCTCAATTTTCGCAGAGCGATACTGTGTTAAAAATGCCCCAAATCCAGGAATAATTACACACTCGTAGCGATAAAGAAGGTCATTTATGTAAGTAGCTAATTGCATTGAAACAAACATAATTTTTTTTTTAATGGCAGACACTTTTTAGAGACCGAACTTATCAACAACGGAAAAAAAAGTGTACATTTAAATACGCTCCCCAGCAACACTTTTACTATGTTATCAATAAATGAATTGCGCTATACCCTTGCATTACAGCGCGTGCCGAATTTAGGGGAGACTTCGGCTAAAAAATTACTTCATAAAATAGGCTCTGCAGAAGGTATCTTTAAGGAGAAAAAACAAAACCTTCTTAAAATTGAAGGTATTGGAGCTTTTCGACTTAAACACCTCAATGAGCGCGCAGTGCTTGACGAAGCCGAGGAGGAAATGGCATTTATTAGCGCCAATAATATTGACGTATGTTATTTTCAAGATAATCTATACCCAGATAAGCTAAAACATTGTGTTGATGGTCCATTGTTGCTTTTTCAGCAGGGAAATATTGATATAAAAGCTAAGAAAATTATTAGCATCGTAGGCACTAGAAAATGCACGAGCTATGGCAGCAATTTTTGCGAAGAATTAATAGAAGCCATATCCCCTTTGGCTCCAGTAATTGTCTCTGGATTTGCTTATGGGATTGACATAGCTGCACACAAGGCAGCAGTAAATAACAACTTGCAAACTATTGGTTGTTTGGCACATGGATTGAATCGGATGTACCCAAAAATTCATAAAAAGTACGTGAAACCTGTTGAGGAAAATGGAGGGTTTCTTACCGAGTTTTGGAGTAACGATGCGTTTGATAGAAAGAACTTTTTAAAGCGTAATCGAGTAATTGCAGGAATGAGTGAGGCAACCATAGTTGTAGAATCTGCCAATAAAGGCGGAAGCTTGGTGACTGCGGATATTGCAAATTCTTATAATCGTGAGGTTTTTGCTGTTCCTGGTCGCGTTACAGACAGGCAAAGCGAGGGCTGTAATAATCTAATCAAAACGCAACAAGCACATGTGCTGACTTCAGCAGCGGATTTGCTTTACATCTTAGGGTGGGATTTGGAGGCAAAAGCACCTAAACCCAAACAGATGGAACTCTTTGCGGAATTAGCTGCTGAAGAAAAACAGCTACATGCCTATTTGGCTAGTCATGGAAAAAAAACATTAGATGTTGTCGCATTGAACTGCGATCTGCCTACCCATAAAGTGGCATCTATTTTACTTACATTAGAACTGAAAGGGCTGATTAGACCTTTGCCGGGAAAACTGTTTGAAGCACTTTAGTAACCCAATTTTGTACGGACGCGTGCTAAAACGGCATCTGCGGTTACCGCAGCTTTTGCAGCACCAACCTCTAAGGCTTTGTCAACTTCGTTGAGGTTATCCATATAGTAGTTGTAGCGTTCTCGAGCCGTCGCAAACTTTTCAATAATCACTTCAAAAAGCGCTTGCTTAGCATGTCCGTAACCATAGTTTCCGTTTTCATAGTTGGCTCTCATGGCTTTAATTTCTTTTGAAGACGCTAATAATTTATAAAGCGCAAACACATTACAGGTGTCTGGATTTTTAGGGTCTTCCATCGATGTGCTATCTGTTTCTATACTCATCACTTGCTTCCGAAGTTTTTTATCTGCCAAGAAGATATTGAGGATGTTGTCTTTGCTCTTGCTCATCTTCGCGCCATCTCTTCCAGGAATAAGCATGGTGTCTTCTTGTAATTTTGCTTCAGGCAATACAAAAGTATCTCCTAATTGGGAGTGAAACCTTGAAGCAACGTCACGTGTCATTTCTATATGCTGCGATTGATCTTTCCCTACGGGAACAATTTCAGCATCATACAAAAGGATATCTGCTGCCATAAGCATTGGATAACTAAATAGACCCGCATTCACATCGTCCAGTCGTCCAGACTTATCTTTAAACGAATGTGCTAGGGTGAGCCGCTGATATGGAAAAAAGCAACTTAAGTACCATGAAAGTTCAGCTACTTGCGGCACATCGCTTTGTCTATAGAAAACAGTTTTATTAATATCAAGACCAAACGCCAACCAAGCCGCTGCCGTACTATAGGTGTTTTCGCGAAGCGTGGAGGCATTTTTAATCTGCGTAAGCGAATGCATGTCTGCAATAAAAAGATAGCTTTCATTACTTGGGCTATTTGCCATTTCAATGGCAGGTAAAATAGCGCCCAAAATGTTGCCCAAATGAGGGGTTCCCGTGCTTTGTATTCCTGTTAATATTCTTGACATATGTTTTCCCCGCGCATGCGGGAAGCTATTAGTGAAACTTTAGGTTTTAGCAAAGTTACTTTTTTTAGTGTATTCAAACGATGCAAATGCCTATTTTTGAGAGCAAATGAAAATCTTTCGCTATATACTTACCCCGCTGTATCGTATTTGGTTCTACGTATTATTGGGTGTGCCTATTATTTTGTTGTTTCCAGTGCTTGCTGTTAGTATTCTTCGGGAGCGTTGGTATCCATTCTTCTTTAAGCTGGCGCGCCTCTGGGCTACTATTATTCTTTTCGGAATGGGTTTTCTTCCGAAGATAAAAAGAGACAAGAAGGATAAGAATAAGCTTAGCTATATGTTTGTAGCCAACCATACCTCCATGACCGATATTATGTTGATGTTGCATGTCACGAGCAATCCTTTTGTATTCGTTGGAAAAAAAGAGCTCGCTAAAATCCCACTGTTTGGATTCTTTTTTAAGAGAACTTGCATTATGGTGGATCGTACAAGCGCCAAAAGTAGACTTGAAGTTTTTAATAGGGCCCAACAAAAACTGAATCAAGGGCTTAGTGTCTGTATTTTCCCTGAAGGAGGCGTTCCGGACGATGAAACAGTGCTTTTAGACACCTTTAAGGACGGTGCGTTTCGTTTAGCAATTGAACATAATATTCCTATTGCCCCTTTGACCTTTCATGACAATAAAAAAAGATTCTCGTATCGATTTTTTAGCGGATCCCCGGGTAAAATGCGCGTTCGAGTACATAAAGTCATTCCAACGGGGAATCTTGAATTAGAGGATAAGCGGATGTTAAATAACCAAACTAGAGCAATTATTTTGGAGGAACTCGAAAACCCGAGTTTATAGTATCAGCCGGTTATTTTCTTTATTCATGAATGCTTCGTATTGATTTGATTAACGCGAGAACCCATTGAGCCCCTTCGGCAGGACTCCTGTATCCGCTTGTTGAAACTTCGAAGACAACGAAAGGCTGTTTGACTTCGTTGTTAAACGAAGGAGTTCCTTTCGTTGCGAAGGGAGACTTTAGCGGGTGAACAACTGCTTTCAGGGCTAGACTTTATGGTTCTTTTTGGGCAATGCAAAAAGAACATATCAAAAAATAAAAATTATATATAAAAACAAAAAAACCATTCTATGGCGAAGAATGGTTTTTCTAAGTAAAGCGTGAAATATTTTTCCAAACCTAACTAACTAAAAAAACTAACCTAAAAGCTCAAGCTCAAACCTGTATAAACTCCAACATAATAGGGCTTAAAGCCTACAGAAGAATCTGTATACGGGTTGAGCTGGTACTTAAACATAGGCTCAATATTAAACTTAAACTTACTCGACAACTGGTAATCAAGGCCAAATCCAACATTCGTTGTAAAACTAACCGATGATAAATTATTGGCCTCCCCAAGAACGCTGTTAAAATCCTGGGCACTTACGGAGACACTATTGTCTCCTAAAAACAAGGTGCTAAATCCTCCAATGAGGTTCACACCAATTCGCTTATTAACAACAACATATTTTAATTCTAAAGGAACTTCGTAATACTTGATGTTCTGAATAATCTGTGCGTCACTACTTGTAGATTTTGTAGTGATGGCGCCATATTCCCCGCCAGAAGCATTAGAAAACGTGCCTTTATCGGCAGCCGTGGTAACAACTTCTTTTCCGCCGTAATTAATAGAACGCAAAGCAGATGACACAGGGCCTTCACCAATTTCAACGTCACCAGTTCCGTAACTTAAATCAACATTACTCACGCCAGAGCGCACACTCAATCTATCGTTAATAGTATAGCTCACTTGAACACCATAGCTGAAGTTTACATCACCATTTTTGGTGTTATCCGCAAGGCTTGGATCAATAGAAGAACCTCCGTCAAGGCTACCATAATAAACAGGAGCAAAATTTGGCGCAACATCCCATCGTTTATCAACTGCATTGGTTTGCGTCACCGCTTCTTCTGTGCTTTCTGTATTTTGTTTATTGATTACATCGAAGATTGATTTTTTGTTTTCCTGGACAGCCGTTTTGGTCTCCACAACTTCTTTAGTCCTCGTATCTGTTTTTGAAACAGCAGTCTTAGTTGTTGTCTCTATGGCAACGTCTTTTTTGATAAGCCCTTGATTGTTTTCAATTTTTTCTGAAGTTGCCTTTTCATTTTGTCTGGCAATCGCATCTTTTTGAGTGCCCGAAATAACTTTGCGGTCTTTTGGAAGTTGTTTCTTGATTATGCGATTGTTTTCTTGTTGTTTCTTATGGCTTTCTAAAGCCACAGCATCACGCGTATCAATAATTTGATTAGCCACACTTTTTTTAACAGGTAGCTGCTGATCTGCTTTTTGAACGGAAGTCTTTTCTTGAGTGTTCTCTGAAGCAATATCTGTCCGTACGGACTTTTCCTTTGAACGAATAGCCTCTTGCGACGCTTTATTGTCCAGTATTAACGCATCCGTAATCTCTTCTCTATTGGTTTTGTCCTGTGTGGTCTCGTCAACTTCTTCCGAAGCCATTTCCGAAGTATGCTCAGTCTCATTATTCAAAGCATCTTTCTCTGAAGTTTCAGTAGTGACAATTTCAGTATCAACGGTGTCTGAATTAAAAACGGTGTTGCCAATTGTAAACAATAAGGCTAAAAGCGCAGCAACTCCAGCTAGTTTCCACCAGATTGGAATTACTTTACGATCTTCTTTTTCGTTCTTCAGCTTCGTTTGGATGTTTTGCCAAACCTCAGGTGAAGGAGTCGCTTCGAAATTCTTGAAACGGTCTTTAAAAAGTTGATCTATGTGCTGCTTGTCTTTCATGAATATCCCATGAAACATGGGGTTTTATATTTTGTTTATCTGTGTTGCGAAGCTTTAAAGGCTTCAATTTTGGTTTTTAATATGCCCCGAGAACGTGCTAGATTTGATTTGGACGTGCCATCCGAAATTTCTAACATTTCGGCAATTTCTTTATGGCTGTAATCATCCATCACATACATACTGAAAACCAAGCGATACCTGTCTGGTAACTCCTGAATAATTTTCAGTAAAAAATCAAGCGGAATTCCTTCATCATCAATGGTTTCATCCACTTCATCCTTAATTTGATCTTCTCGAACTATGTCAAATACTCGTTGCTTTCGGTATTTTTGAAGGACAGTGTTCACAGTAACTCGTTTCATCCAACCTTCAAAAGAACCTTTGTCTTTAAACTGTTCCACCTTCTTAAAGATGGTTATAAATGCGTCTTGCAAGTTGTCTTCGGCCTCCACATAATTAGGAGAGTACCTGAGACAAATAGAGAACAGTGTTCCGGAATACCGTGTATATAGTTCCCCTTGTGCCTTAGCATCTTGCTTCTTACATAATATAATGAGCCTGTCTAAAGTCAAACGTAGTGCCGTGATTTTTGTTAGTTGCAATTACCTCTATCATGCACCCTATCAAGGTTTCTACACCAAGTAGATGCCAAAACATTTTTTGGGTTGCGTAGGCTGATAAAAATTATTCTTTTAATGCCGCAATTGCAGCCTTTATTTTTACTTCTAATTCCTCCATTAGTTCTGGATTGTCTAGCAGTAGGCTTTTTACAGAATCTCTTCCTTGGCCTAACTTGGTGTCATCATAACTAAACCAAGAACCGCTCTTTTTTATGATTTCAAAGTCGACGCCAATGTCGATAATTTCACCCACTTTTGAAATGCCTTGCCCATACATGATGTCAAATTCAGCCATCCTAAATGGCGGGGCTACTTTATTCTTAACCACTTTCACGCGGGTCTTATTCCCTAAAACCGCGTTGTCTGTATCTTTGATTTGCGTAGACCTTCTAATGTCTAATCGTACAGATGCGTAAAACTTAAGGGCATTACCGCCCGTAGTTGTTTCTGGGTTTCCGAACATAACACCAATTTTCTCTCTCAATTGATTGATAAAGAAAACCGTGCACTGTGTTTTACTAATTGAGCCCGTCAACTTTCTTAATGCCTGTGACATCAAACGTGCGTGTAGTCCCATTTTGCTATCACCCATTTCTCCTTCAATTTCACTTTTTGGAGTTAATGCTGCAACCGAGTCAATAACGATAATGTCTATAGCGCCACTTCTAATAAGATTATCAGTAATTTCTAGGGCCTGCTCACCATTATCGGGTTGTGAAATAATTAAATTTTCAATATCGACACCTAGCTTTTCGGCATAATATCTATCAAAGGCATGCTCTGCATCAATAAAGGCGGCAATTCCTCCTTTTTTCTGTGCTTCAGCAATGGCATGTAATGTTAATGTAGTTTTACCAGAAGATTCTGGTCCGTAGATTTCGATAACACGTCCTCTTGGATAGCCACCCACTCCTAAGGCAATATCTAACCCTAAAGAACCGGTAGGAATAACGTCTACCTCAACAATGGCCTGATCCCCCATCTTCATTACAGTTCCCTTTCCATAGGTCTTGTCCAGTTTGTCTAAAGTTAATTTTAGTGCTTTTAATTTAGCGTCTTTTTCGTTGCTCATGTGTTTAAATGTTTATTGGAGGAGTAAGACGCTAAGGTACTATTTCTTTGTTTCTAGCACAAAAGGAATATATAGCGAATTGTGATTTTTTTCAACAGTATTTAGAGCGCTATCGGTTTGGTGTTTTCAACTTCGCATTTTCAACAATTCACCTTATCTTTGGTCCACTATAAATTAATTTTTCACTAAAAACGCGTATAGCATGCAACTGTACAATACTTTAAGTGCGAAAGAACGAGCTGCTTTATTAGAACAAGCGGGTGAAGAACGCCTTACGCTCTCTTTCTATCAATATGCCAAAATTGGCAATCCAGAATTATTTCGAAACCACCTATTTATCGCTTGGGATGATATAGAAGTCCTAGGACGAATCTATGTTGCGCATGAAGGAATCAATGCTCAGCTTTCGGTTCCAGCGAAAAACTTTGACACCTTTAAGGCCTTCCTAGACGGCATTTACTTTTTAGAAGATGTGCGATTGAATGTCGCCATTGCGCATGACTTGAAGTCATTCTTAAAATTGAAGGTTAAAGTGCGTACTAAAATTGTAGCCGACGGACTTAATGATGACACCTTCGATGTGAGAAACAAAGGAGTTCATGTTGGTGCGGAAAAATTCAACGAACTCATGGAAGATCCAGACACCGTTTTGGTTG
Organism: Candidatus Latescibacterota bacterium; assembly: GCA_047615425.1. Taxonomy (GTDB): domain Bacteria; phylum Bacteroidota; class Bacteroidia; order Flavobacteriales; family Flavobacteriaceae; genus Patiriisocius. Next base: position 11,720 of record JBLHGH010000004.1, on the reverse strand, counting down.
ATATGCGGAACCACTACGAAAGCGAAATAGGCCATTTTAAAGGAGCGATTACGCCAGATGTAGATACTTTTAGAGACTCCTTAGACCTTATTGAGGAAGATTTAAAGCAGTACAAGGAAGACAAAAAATTAGTGATGTACTGCACAGGGGGAATTCGTTGTGAGAAAGCCAGTGCATATTACAAGCATAAAGGATTTAAAAATGTGTTTCAGCTGGAAGGTGGAATTATTGACTACGCTCGTCAAGTAGAAGATAAAGGGCTAGAAAACAAATTTATAGGGAAGAATTTTGTTTTTGATCACAGGCGCGGCGAGCGTATTTCTGAAGATGTTATTTCGCAATGTCATCAATGTGGCGAGGCTTGTGACACTCACGAAAATTGTGCAAATGAAGCCTGTCATTTACTCTTTATTCAATGTAAAAGGTGTTCCGTAAAAATGGAATCCTGCTGTAGTGTTGACTGTCAAGAAATTATACAATTGCCAGAAGAGGAGCAGAAAAAACTCCGTTCGGGGTTTCACAATAGTAACAAGATTTTCAAAAAAGGACGTTCAGAAAAACTGAAGTTTAAAAAGTAGTTTTAGGGCCTTTCCTCATTGCTGACTTCAAGAGTCTCAGCCGCGATTTGGGCGGGCTATCCGCTTCAATCTTGTGGTAAAGCCAAGAGGATTTTCACTGCAAATGCGAAGCATTTACGGCCCCCGAATTATCAAATAAAAAATTAGGGTAATCCCTAACGCGATTTCTTTCTTGTTCATTTTGCCTTGACTCAAAACGAACCAAAAGATCAAGAAGCTTTTAAGGAAATTTTTACTTTGTAAAACCATGGCGTCGTTCGTTTCATGCTCTTTTTAGCTTCGCGAAACGCACTTCCACTTATTCGCCATTATTTCTGGAAAAGCTTCGTGTTTCAATGCTTTGCATTGATTTCGTTCAAACAAATCCCGAGCTAGACTTATTTTGTTCTTTTTTGGACACCCAAAAAAGACCCTATACATGATAGCAATAAGATTTTCAATGTAGTCATAGACTAATCTTTTATCAGGGTTTGTGATTCTTGAATCACATTCATCACAAACTAAAATCACTAAAAATTCTGATTAGAGTAGCAGAAAAAATGCTTTCGAAAAAACACAAATTTTTAAAGCAGCAACCGCGTCGATTCAACTACACGATTGTTTTTGTTTCTTTTTTCGTTAATGAAAAAAGGAAGGTTTAAAATTATAGTATCTTTACTCGTTTACGTAGAAATTTAATCTTCCCCTTTTTTTCGGTTGAAAAAAAGAGTTAATATATAAAGAATATGGGCTGTACAAGCTGTGCGTCTGGAGCTGGTGGGCAACCAAAAGGCTGTAAGAACAATGGAACATGTGGAACAGACGGTTGTAACAAACTAACCGTTTTTGATTGGCTTGGTAATATGTCACTTCCAGGCAATATGGAACCCTTCAGTGCGGTTGAGATCCGTTTTAAAAACGGACGTAAAGATTTCTATCAAAATCCGAAAAAAATTACACTTGCCATTGGGGATATAGTGGCTACTGAAGCTGAATCCGGCCATGATATTGGAATTGTAACCCTCACGGGTGAATTGGTGCGTGTCCAGATGAAGAAGAAGAAACAACCTATCCAGCTAGATGGGTTGTTAAAATTATATAGAAAAGCATCTCAAAAAGACATCGATGTTTGGCAAAAAGCTAGAGATCGCGAAAAAGATGTTCAGAAACGTTCGCGTGAAATAGCTATTCGCTTAGGGCTTCAAATGAAGATTAGCGATGTGGAATTTCAAGGAGACGACTCTAAAGTTGTTTTCTACTATACCGCCGAAGAACGCGTTGATTTTAGACAACTAATAAAAGAATTTGCACGTATTTTTTCTACACGTATTGAGATGAAACAAGTAGGTTTCCGACAAGAAGCTGCTCGTCTAGGTGGTATTGGTTCCTGCGGACGTGAGCTCTGTTGCTCAACCTGGTTGACCGATTTTAGGTCTGTTAACACTGCAGCGGCGCGCTATCAACAACTGTCTCTTAATCCACAAAAATTGGCAGGACAGTGCGGAAAACTAAAATGTTGTTTGAATTACGAGCTTGACACTTATTTAGACGCATTGGAAGAATTTCCGAAGAATGACATTAAGCTACAAACAGAAAAAGGAACCGCCGCTTGTCAAAAAATAGACATCTTTAAGGGGCTTATGTGGTTTGCCTATGAGAAAGATGGCATGAACTGGCATGAACTAACGGTTGAAAAGGCAAACGAGATTATTTCTACTAACAAAAAAGGAAACAAAGTAGCAAGCCTTGAAGAGTTTGTCGAGGACGTCTTTGTTCCAGCAAAAGAGTTGTTTAGCAATGTTGTTGGGCAAGACAGTTTAACCCGCTTTGACCAGCCAAAGTCAAAAAACAATAAAAACAGGAACAGAAATAAAAGCCGCAACAAGAACAAGGATCAAAACAAAGGTCAGAACAAGAACAAGAACCAGAACAGAAACAAAAACACCAAGAAGAATGCCTAAGTATATTGCCATTATACTTTTGAGCATTATCCTAGGCTCATGTGATTCGAATGTAATTTGGAGTGAATCGAAATCTATTTCCAATGGATTTTGGAGCAAAGACACGGTAATAAATTTTAGTTTACCAGAAGTTGATAGCACGGCTGTTTATAATGTGTTTTTGACGGTTCGGAATACCAACAATTTTAAGTTTAACAACCTGTATGTGATTGTTGCAATGGAGCATCCCTTCGGAAAGAAGGTGACTGATACCATAGAATACAGATTAGCAAATCCAGATGGCACATGGTTAGGTACTGGTATGGGAAGTGTAAAAGAAAATAAATTATGGTTTAAAGAAGGTTTTCATTTTAAAGAATCAGGCAATTATAACATTTCTATAACACACGCGATGCGCAATAACGGCGAGGCCGATGGCGTTAGCAATTTGGAAGGGATTACAGATGTTGGTTTTAGTATCGAGGCGATAGACCAAGAATAGTATTATGGCTAAAAAACAAACAAAGAAAAAAGTACAGGAAGGCAATCGCCGTCAAATAAAATTATTTTGGACGTTATTTGCTGGAGGTGTTGGCCTTGTTTTACTAGTATTCCTACTAGCATCCTGGGGTTTATTTGGTAGTTTGCCAGACGAAACTAGTTTAGAGAATCCTGAAAAAAACCTGGCTACTGAAATAATTTCCACGGATGGCAAAACGATCGGAAAGTTTTATAAAGAGAATAGGACTCCAGTTTCATTTGAAGTATTACCAGACCATCTAGTCAATGCATTAATTGCCACCGAAGATATTCGTTTTTATGATCATTCAGGTATTGACGCAAAAGGGACTGTTCGAGCATTTGCTTTTTTAGGTTCTCGTGGAGGTGCTAGTACAATTTCTCAACAATTAGCTAAACTTTTTTTTACTAATAATGTGTCTCGCAGTAAGGTACAACGAGGGTTTCAGAAAATAAAAGAATGGATTATTGCCACAAGACTGGAGCGCCGATATACCAAAGAGGAAATTCTCACGATGTATTTCAATGAATACGATTTTCTAAATCAGGCCGTGGGGATTCAATCTGCATCGAACATCTATTTTGACAAGGAGCCTTCGGAGTTATCAACTGTTGAATCTGCTATGCTCGTTGGAATGTTTAAGAATTCATCTTTATATAATCCATTGCGTAATCCAGAAGGTGTTAAAAATAGACGGGATGTTGTTTTAGCGCAAATGGAGAAGTATGATTATCTATCTGAAGCGGTTAAAGATTCGCTACAGACATTACCGTTAAACCTGAACTATACTCCACAGGGCCATGTGGAAGGCTTGGCAACTTATTTCAGGGAATACGCGCGTGCTTTTATGGCGAATTGGGTAAAGGAAAATCCAAAGCAAGACGGATCTAATTACAGCGTTTATAGTGACGGACTAAAGGTGTATGTTAGCATTGATTCAAAAATGCAAAAACATGCTGAAGATGCTGTGGACGATCACATGAAAAACTTGCAGGCGGAATTCGACAGGCAAAATAAAAGAAATAAAACCGCTCCTTTTAGAGATATTACTAAAGAAGAAACGGCGGGTATCCTGAATTCTGCCATGCGGAGAAGTGACCGTTGGCGCATAGGTGTAAAACAAGGTAAATCTGAAAAAGAAATCAGAGATAGCTTTAAAAAGGAAACCAAGATGAAGGTGTTTTCTTATGGTGGTGATATTGACACCATAATGACTCCGCTGGATTCTATTCGCTATTATAAAAGATATCTACGCGCTTCCATGATGTCTATGACACCCCAAACAGGCGAAGTAAAAGCATGGGTTGGCGGTGTGAATTACAAGCATTTTAAATATGACATGGTGAAAACGGGAAAACGACAAATAGGCTCTACGTTTAAGCCCTTTGTTTACGCTACAGCCATAGATCAAATGCATATGTCTCCATGCGACTCCCTTCCGAATACGCAATATACTATAGAAGAAGGAAGATATGGACTGCTAAAGCCATGGACACCAAAGAATGCAGGAGGTGATTACGGCGGTTTCATGACTTTGAAAGAAGCTTTGGCGAAATCTGTTAATACAGTTACAGCAAGATTAATTGATCGCGTTGGGCCAAGACCGGTGATTGAGTTGGTTAAAAAGATGGGTGTTGACACCAAAGACATGCCTGAAGCCCCCTCAATTGCATTGGGAACGCCAGATGTTTCACTATATGAAATGGTTGGCGCCTATAGCGTGTTTGCCAATGAGGGCGTATATGTAAAACCAATTTTAATTCAAAGAATAGAAGACAAAAACGGAACAACGTTATATCAAAATGTAGCTGAAACCAAAGATGTAATCAGCGATGAAACAGCTTATGTAACCGTAAGTTTGATGGAAGGGGTGACGGAATCAGGTTCTGGTGCTAGGTTAAGGCGTACTTGGGTTGGCGGTAGTGGTGCATATAAGAATGCGGTTACAGGATATCCGTACGGGTTTAAGAATCCAATTGCGGGCAAGACTGGAACTACACAAAATAATAGCGATGGTTGGTTTATGGGAATGGTGCCTAACCTTGTAACTGGGGTTTGGGTTGGTGGAGAAGACAGGGCTGTGCATTTTGGCACTACAGAATATGGACAAGGGGCAACCATGGCATTACCTATTTGGGCGTTATACATGAAAAAGTGTTATGAAGATGAGAAGCTGGAAGTTTCTGATGGAAGTTTCAAAAAGCCGGATAAAATCTCAATTGTTACAGACTGCGAGAAATTCAAAGAAGGGAATGGCGTTGAAGAGATTCCCGAGGAGTTGGATTTTTAAATCCTGCTAAACAGACTTTAAGCCTCACCTTTCCCCCCTTAAATTACTTAGACGTTCTACCATTAAGTTATTAATAGGGATGAAATCATCATACAAAGAAAAAACCATCATTTTATATTACATAATTCCAAATTAGAAAAGGTATTAGTACTTTTAAGAAAAATAATATACATGATTACAAAAACAGTATCTGATGTTACAGAAGCTTGCCAAGGTGTTGCAGACGGCATGACTTTTATGTTAGGAGGTTTCGGGTTGAGTGGTATTCCTGAAAATGCAATTGCCGAATTGGTAAGACTGAACGTTCGTGATGTAACCTGTATATCAAACAATGCAGGTGTGGACGATTTTGGCTTGGGACGGTTGCTTCAGAAACATCAAATAAAAAAAATGGTTTCTTCTTATGTTGGCGAAAATGCCGAATTCGAAAGACAAATGTTGAGTGGTGAATTGGATGTAGAATTAATACCACAGGGAACTTTAGCACAACGATGTTTGGCGGCACAAAGTGGAATTCCGGCCTTTTATACCCCTGCTGGTTATGGAACTGAGGTAGCTGAAGGAAAAGAATTTAGAGATTTTAATGGAAAAATGCACATTTTAGAAAATGCTTTTAAGGCAGATTTTGCTTTCGTAAAAGCATGGAAAGGCGATACAGCTGGGAACCTAATTTTCAAAGGCACAGCTCGAAATTTTAATCCGAATATGTGTGGCGCAGCAACAATTACCGTAGCTGAGGTTGAAGAATTAGTTCCTGCAGGTGAATTGGACCCGAACCAAATTCATATTCCTGGAATTTTCGTGCAACGAATATTTCAAGGGGAACAGTACGAAAAGAGAATTGAGCAATTAACAGTAAGACAACGAAGCTAATGGCATTAGGGAAAGAACAAATCGCTCAGCGAATCGCAAAAGAGGTACAGGACGGATACTATGTTAATTTAGGAATTGGAATTCCAACCTTGGTGGCCAATTTTGTGCGTAATGATATCGATGTTGAATTTCAAAGTGAAAATGGAATTTTAGGAATGGGCCCTTTTCCTTTTGAAGGCGAAGAAGATCCAGATTTGATAAATGCCGGGAAACAAACCATTACCGCAATGCCCGGCGCATCCTTTTTTGATTCGGCGACAAGTTTTTCTATGATTCGTGGTCAGCATGTTGACCTTACAATTTTGGGTGCCATGGAAGTTGCCCAAAATGGCGATATTGCTAATTGGAAAATCCCAGGCAAGATGGTGAAGGGAATGGGTGGAGCTATGGATTTAGTTGCTTCAGCAGAGAATATTATTGTCGCCATGATGCACACAAATAGAGCGGGGGAATCTAAACTTCTAAAAACCTGTAGTCTTCCCTTGACAGGCGTTAACTGCGTCAAAAAGATTGTAACTAATCTCGCAGTTATTGAAATTGTTGATGGAGGGTTCAAATTATTGGAACGGGCTCCAGGTGTTTCTGTAGAAGAAATTCAAAATGCCACTGAAGGCGATTTGATTGTAGACGGAGACATCCCAGAAATGCGGTTCTAACCAAATTGCCGATGCGGCTTCAATCACTCCGTGGAGCTTTTGTAAACCAATCTTATGCTGAAATTAGAGTCTATCAAGTTATAGATTACAGTTTTCTTCGGAACACACGAACGCCTGAACCATGTAGACAGAAGACAAAGACGAAATCAAAAAGGGACATCCTCAATGCTCCTCTTACAGAGGTCATGCATAATACTTCTATTGTCCTTGGAGGTAGAAACAACCATTCTCCTCGAGCTCGGAAAATTGATTACAATGGCCGGTGATTTCTCTTTCCCAAATACCGACTAAACCTTGGTAATTAAAATAGTCAATCAAATTGAAAAATACTCTGGTGAACACAAGTGTTCCAACTACGGTCAAAGCTATTATCCAGTTTAGGGTATTCTGAGCACAAAACGAAGACGAAAGAACTAATAATAGCCGCCAAAACGCTCAAATTATTATTCAGTTTTATCATCATTTTTATAAGAAACAACACTATTACAGTTCGTAATTGTTAAAGTTTTGTGTATTTCATCGAAAAAATACGTATTTTATCGTGTTTATTTAAAGTAAGATTATATATTAGCAGTCCCAAGTAAAAATATATTAACCTACTTATGTTAGCAATAACAAAAACAACTAAGAATAAAATGCAGCTTTTTAAAAGCGCTCCCTATACTGGTAAAAAAGTTTTTTTATTGATGTAATTTTTTCATAAAGCATTACCCCGAATCTGCGATGATTCAAATATTTGTCCCGTTCTTTGTGAGGTTAGAACGGGACTTTTTTTGTTTCCGCCTTTTTAGAAATTTCTTTTCCGTAGAACCACAATTGGATGTTACGGCCAATGTATGAATAGTTTGAGTAAGTAGCGACTTGACCTTTCTGTTAGTCCATTAGCTTAGTTGTGAAAGAATAAATCAAATTCCTTTAGGTATAGCGTCAATCAACTTTCTAGTGTAGTCTTTTGTTGGATTAGCGTAAATTTCATCAGCGTCACCGAGTTCTTCAATCTTGCCGGCGTTCATTACGAGTAATTGATCCGACATATATTTTACCACCGCCAAATCATGCGAGATAAATATATAGGTAAAGCCAAAATCTTCTTTCAGTTCATTCAACAAATTAAGCACCTGTGCCTGTACTGAAATATCCAAGGCCGAAACAGATTCGTCACAGATAATTAATTTCGGAACCATCGCGATAGTTCTCGCAATACCTACACGCTGTCTTTGTCCGCCAGAAAGTTCATGTGGATACCTATAAAAGAATTCAGGATCTAATCCAACCCGCTCCAGCAAGTTGAGTGCGCGTTCTTTTCGGTTCTTTTTTGAAGTGCCAATACGGTGCACCTCCATAGGTTCAATGAGCGATTCGCCAATAATAATTCTAGGATTCAAGGAAGAATACGGATCCTGGAAAATGAGCTGTATCTCTTTACGTAGCTTTTTCATTTCTGAATTGGATAAGGCTGTTAACTCTTGTCCGCGATATTTTATGCTTCCAGCTGTAGCTTTATCCAATTGTAATATGGCTTTTCCGAGGGTAGATTTTCCACAACCAGATTCGCCTACCAAGCCTAAAGTTTCGCCTTCAAAAACCTTAAAACTTACATCGTTTACCGCTTTCAATTCAGATTTTGATCCAAAAAAACTGGCTTTTCCATAGTAGGTTTTTTCTAAATTCAGAACCTCCAATAGCGGTGCTTCTGTGTACAGTTTTTTATGTGAAAAGGCACGTTGTTGGGGTGTAACTTCGACAGCCTTAAAGCTTTTGTCCTCTAAAGAAGCTATGGTGGGTAATGTTGCTAGCCTCATATCCAGAGAAGGGCGTGACGCTAATAAAGCTTTTGTGTATTGTTGCTTCGGAATTTTGAAAATTTCAAATACGCTACCCGTTTCCACAATATTCCCTTGATACATTACGACCACGCGATCTGCAATTTCGGAAACTAGGTTGAGGTCATGCGAAATAAAAATCATGCTCATTTTCGTCTCCTTCTGAAGGGCTTTTAAAAGGCCAATAATTTCTTTCTGAACAGTTACATCTAAAGCCGTAGTTGGCTCATCTGCAATAAGTAATTTTGGTTTACAAGCAATAGCCATGGCGATCATAACGCGCTGCATTTGTCCGCCACTAATTTGATGCGGATAACTTTTATAAATATCTTTTGGTCTAGGGAGTTTTACTTTTTCGAAGAGTAAAAGTGTTTCTTTTTTCGCTTCGGAATTGGATTGCTTAAGATGGTGTTTTAGAATTTCTGCCACTTGAGTCCCGCACGTAATAGATGGATTTAAAGCACTCATGGGTTCTTGGAAGATCATACCAATTTGGTTGCCTCGTAATTTCCGAAGGGCACGCCGGTCTAGCTCCAATAGATTTCTGCCTTCAAAAAGCACCTCACCAGCAACGGTGCTGGTTTTCTTCTGAAGAAGCCCCATAATGGCCATGGAGCTAACAGATTTTCCAGATCCAGACTCTCCTACAATTCCAAGTATTTCATTTTCTGCAACGTCAAAAGAGACGCTATGAATCACCTCATTTCGCGCAGTCTTTTTCCCAAACGAAACAATTAAATTCTGAATTTTAAGAAGTACTTGGTCTTTCATTGAATCAAAGGTACTAATTACAGCGCGACGTTTATATTATTTAAGTGAATACTGATGGGGATAGATTTGTAGAACGCTTTATTAGGGAATAAGCATTACCCTCACCTTTCTAATCAAAAATACATTCGTTTGGCAGCATTGATTTTTTTATACTGAACGAATTTCATCTTCTTCTAAAAGAGTTTCATTCCGAAGTTTAAGAATAATTTGCGCTACGGTTATCGTGTCCTTTTCGCAATAGGTGATAATGCGGTCGATATTGTTTTCTTCGTAAAACACATCGCGTACTTCGCTTCCGTCAATATCATCTTTAGGTGATGGAATCCCTAAAACATAAGCCATAAGTTTCAAGGAGGTGAACGTTTTGTAATCGCCAAATTTCCATAATTCTAAGGTGTCTAAGTGAGGGACTTCCCAAGGTTTTTTTCCGAAGAGATTCAGCTTAAAAGGTAATTCAACGCCATGAATAATCATGCGCCTTGCGATATAGGGAAAATCGAATTCCTTCCCGTTATGGGCACATAAAAGATGATTTGGCCTATTAAAATGAGTTTCTATAAGGACTTTGAATTCTTTTAGCAGATCAACTTCATCACCATGAAAAGAAGTCACTCGAAAGTTTCGGACACCCCCCTGCATTTTAAAATAGCCAACGGAAATACAAATTATTTTACCGAATTCTGCCCAAATCCCTGCCCTGTCATAAAACGCTGCTGGCGTGTATTCTTCTTTACGTTGGTATTTGGTTTTTAGCTCCCAAAGTTCCTTGGCGGTATCATCTAAATCTTCGAAATTGGGGTGCTGAGGAACGGTTTCAATATCCAAGAAAAGGATATGTTCCAGATTTATTTGGTGTAACATAGACTGAATTAATTCAGGGGAGAGGCATTAAAGTTACAAAAAATTCACGTGGCTATTTTTTATATTATTGATTACTTTAATGCTGCGCTATCTCTAGTAACGGTTTGTTCTTTCTTAAACCAATGTGTTGATAGTACTGAGGCTACAATTCTAACGGCTGCTGGTCAAGCATACTATGTGTATGTTTATAACCATGGTGGTGCAACAGACATCGTAATTGATGGAATTGGACTTGGAACTGAGGATAACACTATTGAAGGATTTGGATTCTTCCCTAACCCAGCAAAAGATATGTTGACGCTTAATTCAGCAGATACTATCGAAAGTGTTGAGATATTCAGCATCGTTGGTCAGCAGGTTATGAACCAAGCAATCAATGCAACTTCAACAGATCTTAATGTATCAGCCTTAAGTACAGGAACGTACTTAATGAAGGTGATCGTTAATGGTCAAACAGGAGTTTACAAAGTGATTAAAGAGTAATTTTAGATTTCTTTATATAGAGAAAGCCACCCGCTAGCGGGTGGCTTTTTTATTGATTATATTTCTAGTTTAATTTTATCTATTTAGAATAATATTTTTTGTAACTTTCTCGTATCTACTAATTTAATTAATTAAACAAATTAATATTATGAAAAGAATTACTTTATTACTAGCATTGCTAGTATGTTCTTTTGGATTTGCACAGCAATTGGCAACATCGCCGAATATTGAGGTCATTCAAGCGCAAAATCGAACATCGAGTGCAGAAATTACACAACAAAGTGCGACTCAAGTTGCATCTGATGTGACTGACCAAATTCAAAATCGAACATCGAGCGCAGAAATTACACAACAAATTGAACTTCAGGTTCCTATTGCGAATGAAAGAAGTGTTTTAGCACTTTGTGCAAACCCATTGCTTGAGATAAATCAAGATTTTTCAAACACCTGTATGGCCTTAATTAATCAAGGAGGTATTGCACAGTCTTTTCAGCCTGTAGAAACTGAGAGTGCTGGTGCAGGATTTAAATTTGAAACTGCGCCAAACGCTGGCTTAGATTTAACCTTAACGCTTTGGGATGATCTTCCTCCAAATGGAGGAGTTGCTTTAGCTAGCGGAACTACTGTTGCTGATGGAGTGGCTGTATGGTTAGATGTGTTTTGGGATGTAACAACTGTTGTTCCTGGAAATACTTATTATATAGTTGTAACGGGGTCAGCTGATGCTTGTATTAGTGGGGCGCTTAGTGATGTTTATCCAGGGGGGAATGTTTATGCTAACGCTGGTTATCAATCTTTTCCTGGTTTTGACTATACGTTTAGAACATATAGCTGTGACGGCGGCGGCGGTTGTGCAATCGTTAGTGATTGTAACCTAATGGATTCAACTCCAGATGATGCAACGAGTCCTGATATTTGGGATCGCCCATTTGCAGGTGGAACTTGC
>JBLHGH010000003.1:0-28232 GCA_047615425.1 Candidatus Latescibacterota bacterium | reverse complement strand
TTGCCGTTAAAGATAAACTCAAGACAATTAAGGAAAACGTGGACACACTAACCTTAACTGCCACGCCTATTCCAAGAACCTTACAATTTAGTCTTATGGCTGCGAGGGATTTGTCTATAATCACTACGCCTCCTCCAAACAGATATCCCGTTGAAACCCATGTGGTGCGCTTTTCAGAAGAAACAATTAGAGATGCAATTCGGTACGAGATCTCACGTGGCGGACAAGTGTTTTTCGTCAATAATCGTATAGAGAATATCAAAGAGGTTGCGGGGATGATTCAGCGGCTTGTTCCAGACGCTAAAATAGGAATTGGCCATGGTCAATTGGAGGGGAAAAAACTGGAGCAACTCATGCTTGGTTTCATCAATAACACTTTTGATGTTCTTGTTTCTACTACAATTATTGAAAGTGGATTAGATGTCCCGAATGCCAATACAATTTTTATTAATAATGCGAATAATTTTGGGCTTAGTGACTTGCATCAAATGCGGGGTCGCGTTGGCCGAAGTAATAAAAAAGCCTTTTGCTATTTCATCACCCCTCCCTATTCAGCAATGACAGATGATGCCAGGAAACGTATCACCGCCTTGGAACAGTTTAGTGACTTAGGAAGCGGGCTCAATATCGCTATGAAAGATCTTGAAATTCGAGGAGCTGGAGATTTATTAGGAGGCGAACAAAGCGGTTTTATGAACGAAATTGGCTTTGAAACCTATCAAAAAATTCTTGCCGAAGCAATTGATGAATTAAAAGAAAAGGAGTTTAAGGATTTATATTCAGAATCTGAACAGAAGCGAACTACTTTTGTAAAAGAAACAGTGATTGACACCAATTTTGAGTTGCTATTCCCTGATGATTATGTAAACAGCATTACCGAACGCCTTAATTTATACACCAAACTGAATGAGTTAAAAGACGAGGCTTCCTTAAAGCAATTTGAGAATGAACTCATTGATCGTTTTGGAGCACTCCCTGAACCTGCCATAGCACTGCTAGACAGTGTTAAGCTGAAATGGATGGCCATTGCCATGGGACTAGAGCGTCTTATCATGAAAAATGACCAGCTTGTTGGGTATTTCGTGGCTGACCAGCAGAGCGCTTTCTACCAAAGTTCTGCATTTACCGGCGTGCTAAAATTTGTTCAGCAGCATTCAGACACTGCAAAGATGAAAGAAAAACAAACAAGAAGTGGTCTTCGATTATTGCTTTCCGTAACGAATATTCGCTCTATAAAAGAAGCATTGAACGCGCTAAGTAAATTTTCAACTTAGTAGTTTTTTAGATATCCGTACATTTATCAACCATCAACATTATGTTATGATTAAACATTTACTTCTCTTAATATTTCTGGCCGCAACATCCATTATCACGCTTGCGCAACAAAGCATTTCGGGCACTTTTTCGCCTACCGAAAAATATAATTTCGGAATGATTTTCATGATTGATGTCAACAATGTTTTCTATCATCTTGACAGCGAAATTAAGGATGGAAAATTTTCCGCAGAAACAAAAGAAGATATGCTTCCAGGCATGTACAGGTTAGTGTATAATCTGCCTCAAGATGAAAATTTCTTCGACTTTATTTACAGCGGCAAGGAGGCTATTGAGTTTACGTATTCTAATATAGAAAGCGTTCAGTTTACCGCTTCAAAAGAAAACCAATTGTGGTACGGCTATAAAAATACCATAGATGCTATTGAACGAGATATTCTGCAGCATTATCAAGCCGAACCTATTCCTAAAGCCAAGATTTCCGCGCTTTTTGAAATGCTAGCCACTACCAAAGCATTGTTCAAAAAAGAAGCAACTGAAACATTAGCAGCGACTTTTATTAATGGTTATGCGCCATATGTTCCTAGTCAGTTTGAAACTGAAAATAGCTATCAAAAAAATAGAAAAGAGCAGTATTTCAATACCGTTGATTTTAGCAGTTCACTTTTTCAAAAAACGGCTTTGCCGCTCGAGATGATTATCAAATATGTGTTTGCTTTTTCGGACGAAAAAAACCCAGAGGCTTCCTATAAAATAAACATAGATACGGTCGCATCTAAAATTGCATCAGCACCTGATCTTTACCAGAAATCGTTATTAGATAATCTATGGCAGTTTTTAGTAAATAATGATCAGGTATCAACAGCTAATCATTTAGCCACTGAACATCTCATAGCAATCGCCACCAGAACAAATGATGATGCTATGGCTGAGCGCTTAAACTTATTCAAGAGTTTGTCAATTGGGTCTAGTGCTCCTAATTTTTCATGGGAAGAAGATATTGAAGGAAAAACCGAGACCAAATGGCTACAAGATCTAGATGATACAGAGAACTATATTATAATTTTTTGGAGTAGCACCTGCTCGCATTGTCTTGCTGAAATTCCAAAAATTCATGAGCAACTTAAAGGACACGCTAAAGGCAGCTATAAGGTTATTGCTATTGGACTTGAAAACGAATCCTATGATTGGAGAAACGTCATTTTAGAGCTTCCAAACTTTACCCATGTGCTCGGTCTTGGCAAATGGGAGAATAAAATTGGAAACACATATGATGTATCTGGAACCCCAACCTATTTCGTGTTAGATTCAGATAAAAAAATAGCTCAAAAACCTGAAAGCTTTAAGCTTTTGATGGATTTTTTAGCCTTAGACAAGTAGTCAAAATAGGTTCATTTTTACAAATTCTTTGTAACAACCTTAAAAATGATAGAATGCATTTTCAATGTGTTCAACAGTTTCTAGATGTTGGTTCTTGAGGATGGCAATAATATCAAATCGAACTTCCAATTCAATATCATTCATGACAATGTATTCATTTGCCGCTTTGATTAGCAATTTGATCTTTGAGGCTGTTACGAAACTCTGAGGGTCTCCAAAGAAATCACTATTTCTAGTTTTTACCTCGACAATGACAAGCATTTTGTCTTTACTAGCAATAATGTCAATTTCTGCTTTCTGAAAAACGAAATTTCGGGCTAATACGCTATAGCCATGTTTCAAAAGATAACTTGCGGCAATATTTTCGCCCAATATACCAAGGTCGTTATGAGAAGCCATATTAATTCTCCAAGAAGGTGGAGTTCACTTTTAGCGAGGGAGTGCTAGAACCTTAAAGATACAGAATTCTCAGAAACTTCTAGGCTAACTTCTCGACCCAATATCAAAGCTCTATTGTCTAGAATATGACCTGCTGGAAAATCAAAGCAAACCGGAAAATCATATATTGACACGGCCTCCGCTACAATTTCTTTGGAAGTTTTTCCGAAAGGAATAGCATTGTCATTCATATCACTCATTCCGCCAACAATAAGCCCTTTCAAGTCTTTTAAAAGTCCATTGCGTTTTAGATTTTGCATCATTCGATCCACATGGTAGAGATATTCGTCTAAATCTTCGATAAAGAGGATTTTATCCTTGGTTTCTAATGCTGACGGACTTCCAATCAAGGAATAGAGTAAAGATAAATTCCCGCCAACTAGGCATCCAATCGCTGTTCCAAGTCTATTATGTGTGTTTTCTTCTGAATTGTACGTGACCCCATATTTCTTACCGAAGAGCACATCACGCACACTTTCTTTAGTGGCTTGCGTTTTGACATCCATTTCCATGGCCATATTAGCATGGATGGTTTCAATTCCGAAGGAATGAATATGACTATGTAATACAGTCACATCACTATACCCTATTACCCATTTTGGTTGTTTTCTGAATGCTGAAAAATCAATTGCATCCACCATGCGAACCGTTCCGTAACCACCACGAGCACACCAAATGGCCTTAATTTCAGGGTTATCCAACATCTTTTGAAAACCTGTACTTCTTAAAGCATCTGTGCCAGCATATTGGCCATCATCAGCATTGATGGTTTCCCCTAATACCGGCTTTAGCCCCCAAGATTTCAATAGATTTAAAAAAAATGTTAGTTCTTCCGAAGAAATCTTTCTTGCCGTAGACACTATCCCAACGGCATCGCCTTGGACTAGATATGGAGGTGTAATCATCTGCTATAGTTTTGCGTAATAAAGTGATAAAAATTAAACTTTCAGTTAAAAAAACAGTCACAGTTGTATAAAAGACTATTATTCAGTACATTTAAAATACAAAACTACTAAAAAAACCACTTATGGAAGCTATTGTTACTGCTCCGCCATGCAATTTTTCTACACTTGCTCCCTATGTTCCCACAGGGCCAAATCCTTGGAATGTTACTAAAATTCAACACGTCTATAGACGTCTTGGTTTTGGCGCATCTTCTGCGGACGTAGACGCTGCCCTGGCACTTACGCCAGATCAATTTATTGACTCACTTGTAGATGACGCTTTTGCCATGCCTCCAACACCTGCTCCTCCATGGGGTTATTGGGCGTTTAGTGATTTCACAGACTACGAAGCCGAAAACCCTGAATATATTTCCAATTGGCGAAACGTTGTAGGCAATAATCTCATCACCGAAAACTTACGTGGAAGACTCTGTGATTTTTGGTTAAATCATTTTGTAACTGAACTAGAAGTATATTACTACGCACCGTATTTATTTCAATACTACAATACCATAGAAACACATTGTATAGGTAATTTTCAAGATCTAACAAGGGCTATTGGTATTAATTCAACCATGCTTCTTTACTTAAATGGTTTTCAAAACACCCAATCCAACCCAAATGAAAACTATGCCCGTGAATTATATGAACTTTTTACCTTGGGCGAAGGAAATAATTACAACGAAACTGATATAACTGAAACGGCACGCGCCCTAACCGGTTACAATCACTGGACTGAGACTGGTGCTCAAATCACATTCGACATTAGCACACACGATACTGGAAGTAAAACAATTTTTGGACAAACAGACACCTTCGGTTATAACGGCCTAATAGACAATCTCTTTTCTGAGCGCCGAGATGAAATAGCCTTTAACATATGTAAAAAATTGTATCAATATTTCGTAAGTCCAGAAATTGACGCGCTACTTGAAGCAGATATTATTCAGCCTTTAGCAGATACTTTTGTTGCAAATAATTTTGAAATCGTTCCTGTATTAAAACAATTGTTTAAAAGCGAGCACTTTTTTGATGAACGCGCACTCGGCGTTGTGATTAAAAGTCCGTTTGACATGATTTTTAATTTTCTGAACGAAACAACCTTCTTTTATAACGATGATTTAGTTGATGCTTTCCTTTACTACACTAACCTTATGGGTCAAAAAATATTTGATCCGCCAGATGTATCTGGCTGGCAACGTGATGAAGACTGGATAAACACATCCACCTTGACAGCACGTTGGGAATTGACGCAAATTTATATTGATTATTTGTTTAACAATGGTCTTGAATTAACGTTTACAGATCTATTCAAGGACCTAACGAATAACAGCAATGATCCTGCGTTGATAACCCAAATCGTGATTGATCATTTCGTATCCAAGGAATTGCACACAGCAGATGATTACGTTACCGCCACTGACATCTTTAAATGGGAAGTTCCACAAAACTATTATGACAATGGTCTTTGGAACCTCGATTGGCCAGATGCTCCATTTCAAGTTACGCTCTTGCTGAAGCATATTGCAAGAATGCCCGAATTTCAACTTAAATAATCCGCTATGTGTAACAATCACCATATCCCTAAGAGTTCGTCTGCAAATAAAAACGACCAACACGCACATGATAAAGAGCATGCCACTTGGAACAGGCGTTCCTTTATTCAAGCCCTTGGTTTGGCGGGTGCCGGAGGAATGATGTTAGGAAGAGCAGCTGTAACAGCTTCGAAATCTTCACCATTATCAGTAGCCTTATCTGCTGCTGAAAATGAGAGAATACTTGTAATCATAAGACTAAAAGGGGGTAATGATGGTCTAAACACCATTGTTCCGGTTTATGATTATGCTACCTACGCTAATTTAAGGCCTACCATTAAACACTTACAAAGTAATCTCATCAATCTCGATGCAGATTTCGCGATTCCAGATCACATGCAACCCTTAGAATCTATGTGGGGTGATGGTGCAATGAAAGTAGTGCATGGGGTAGGATATCCGAATCAAAACTTATCACATTTTCGTTCTTCGGAAATTTGGGCATCAACAGATGCTGTAAACGAAGAACCTACCGGTTGGTGGGGACGTTATTTCGAAGACCTATATCCAGATTATTTAATTAATCCACCTGATGCGCCACCGGCAATTCAAATTGGCAGTGTAGGTAATCTAATATTCGAAGGAGACAGCAATAACTACGCCTTTGCCGTTGCAAATCCTCAGCAGTTAGAAAATGTTGCAGCCAATGGATCACTTCATGATGTGTTAGATCTCCCAGACTGTGTTTATGGCGATAAATTGCTTTTTATGAGAGCAACCGCGAATACAACCTTTACTTATGCGGGCGTAATTAATGATGCCTATATGGCGTCAGCTAATGATGCCCCTTATGGCAATGACAGTCTCTCTGAACAACTATCCATTGTGGCTAGAATGATAAAGGGCGGGCTTGGCACTAAAGTGTATATGGTTTCCCTAGATGGCTTTGACACACACGCTAATCAAGCAAATAATCACCAATACTTAATGGAAGCGCTTTCGGGTTCTATCAAAAATTTCTATACAGATATTGGTGCTTCAGTTATGGAGAATGAAGTCTTAACCATGACGATATCTGAATTTGGCCGTAGACCTTATGAAAATGGTTCTAATGGAACAGATCACGGAGCAGCTTCACCTGTGATGCTATTCGGACCAGCTCTTGAAGGAAATGGATTTGTAAATACGCATCCAGAGTTAGATGTTTGGGACAACAATGATAATTTAATCCCATCAACAGACTTTAGAGATATTTACAACACCGTTTTGACAGATTGGTTCTGCCTAGACCCTTCCATTGTGAGTGGTATTTTATTAGGCCAGTCCTATAATCAGTTGGACCTTGGATTCAATTGTGAATTTCTTGGAACGCAAGATTTTGCTGATTTCGAGAAGTTTATTCATGCAGGCGTTTATAAGAATGAACGTACGTATGTTGAATTCATAATGCCAAATAGTGGGCATGTTGATATTAGGTTGTATGATATACTAGGAAAAGAAATAAGTGTGTTGCAAAACGAAATCTTATTTCCAGGTCCACATAGTATCGATGTAAAGGCCACGGTTAAAACAAGACTTAGCTACGGTCAATATATCTATAGAATATCTATGGGGGGACAATTTTATAGTAAATCTATCTTAGTTAGATAACATCATTTACTATAAGAAAGAAAAGTCCTTCTATTTACGAAGGACTTTTCTTTTTGGAGCAACGTTGAGCCAGTTTAAAATTCTTATTTTTGTGCCTGATTATGCATTAATAATACCCTTAGCAATTTAATGAGTCAGCCCAAAAGATATACCATTACCGCAGCACTTCCATACACCAATGGACCCGTTCATATTGGCCATCTAGCAGGAGTGTATGTGCCAGCAGATATTTATGCACGTTTTCAGCGTTTACAAAACAGGGATGTCCTTTTTGTCTGCGGAAGTGATGAACACGGAGTCCCTATTACGCTTAAGGCAAAAAAAGAAGGCATCACACCACAGCAAGTTGTAGATAAGTATCATGCAATTATCAAAAAATCTTTTGAGGACTTCGGAATTACATTCGATAATTATTCACGAACCTCAGCTCAGATTCATCACGAAACTGCCTCAGAATTTTTTAAAAAATTATACGAAGACGGTAAATTCATAGAAGAAGTTACCGAACAATTATACGATGCCGAAGCAAATCAGTTTTTAGCAGATCGATTCATCGTTGGAACCTGCCCAAAATGTGGAAACGAAGAGAGTTATGGGGACCAATGCGAAAATTGTGGAACTTCTCACAATGCAACCGATTTAATAAATCCGAAAAGTGCCATAACGGGCGCTGTTCCTTCACTAAAAGAAACGAGACATTGGTTTTTACCTCTAGATCAATATGAGCCTTGGTTAAAAGAATGGATTTTAGACGGTCATAAAAAAGACTGGAAGGCAAATGTATATGGACAGTGTAAATCTTGGATTGATGATGGCTTGAGACCCAGAGCGGTAACTCGTGACCTCGATTGGGGAATTCCCGTACCTATTAAAGGTGCCGAAGGTAAAGTGCTTTATGTTTGGTTCGATGCGCCAATTGGTTACATTTCGGCCACAAAGGAATGGGCAACACGAGAAAACAAAGACTGGGAGCCTTATTGGAAAGACGAGGACACCAAATTGCTTCATTTTATTGGGAAGGATAATATTGTATTTCACTGTATTATTTTTCCGAGTATGCTGAAGGCTGAAGGGAGTTATATCCTTCCAGATAATGTGCCAGCGAATGAGTTTTTAAACTTAGAAGGCAGCAAATTATCTACGAGTAAAAACTGGGCGGTGTGGTTACATGAATATCTAGAAGACTTTCCAAATCAGCAGGACGTTTTGCGCTACGCCTTAACGGCAACAGCACCAGAAACTAAGGACAATGATTTTACGTGGACCGATTTCCAAGCACGGAATAACAATGAGTTGGTTGCCATCTTCGGCAACTTTATAAATCGTGTAGTAGTCTTAACAAACAAATATTACGAAGGTGTTGTACCTGCTCCTGGAACTTTTTCCGAAGTAGATACTGCAACCTTAAATGAATTGCTTGCCTATCCAGCTATCATTGAAAGTTCTATTGAGCGCTATCGTTTTAGAGAGGCGCAGCAAGAATTGATGAATGTCGCCAGACTCGGAAACAAATACCTGGCAGACGAAGAACCGTGGAAAACAATTAAAACAGACGAAGAACGTACACAAACCGTGATGTATGTTGCCTTACAAATTGCAACTGCACTAGCTGTATTAAGTGAGCCATTTTTACCGTTTACTTCGAAAAAATTAAAATCGATGCTTTGTCATTCTGAACTTGATTCAGAGCTCAAATGGACAGACGTAGCTTCCAAAACTGAATTACTTCCATCCGGGCATACCATCGGAAAAGGTGAATTGCTTTTCAGTAAAGTTGAAGATGGGCAAATACAAGCGCAATTAGACAAACTTGAAGCAAGTAAAAAAGCAAACCAAGCGGCAAACGCTACAGTAGAACCACAAAAAGATATGATACAATTTGACGATTTCACAAAACTTGATATGCGTGTTGGAACTATTATTGAAGCTGAAAAAATGCCGAAAGCTAAAAAACTTTTAGTCCTAAAAGTAGACACCGGAATTGACGTACGTACTATCGTTTCTGGTATTGCTGAAAGTTTTACTGCCGAAGAAGTTGTTGGGAAAAAAGTAACCGTGCTTGTAAACCTTGCGCCACGTGCGCTTCGCGGAGTAGAAAGCGAAGGCATGATTTTGATGACTGAAAATGCCGAAGGCAAACTCGTTTTTCTAAACCCGGATGAGGCGGATAGTGGTGGTGTTGGCAATGGTGCGACTATAAATTAATAAGCAGTACTCAAAAACCATGCAACTATCTTTCGCACTAATATTAGGTTTGCTATTTATTCCAAATATTCATGCTCAAGAAGAAGTTTTTTCTTTTCTACAAGATGACCGAACCACTTTTAACAGACAAAACAGCCATGTTTTACTTCGAGAAAAAACCTAAACATTAAAAAGCCGCTACAATCTGTAGCGGCTTTCTAATTAACTATTGGATACTTTTAAGCCTTACTTCCTAAAAGCAACAACTCATTACACACAATTTCTGTGATATAGCGTTTGCTACCATCTTTATCATCCCATGAGCGATTAGTCAGCTTTCCTTCTACAGCAATTTCCTGCCCCTTGATCACATAGTTTTCTACTACGCTTACAAGACCGCCTCTCACAACTACATTATGCCATTGTGTGCGTTCTACTTTTTCACCCTTCTTGTCTTTGTAACTATCGTCTGTGGCGATAGAAAATTTTGCCATTTTGTTGCCATCGTCAAAACTTACGATTTCAGGATCTTGTCCTAGTCTTCCAATCAACTGTACTTTGTTTCTAAGTGCGTTCATAATTTTAAATTTTAATGTTAAACAGTTAAGATTATATCAAGCCACTATGACTTGACACTGCAAACATAAAATGCATTGGAAGTGTTATTCGGTTACTAACTATTTACTTTCGTTTATAGTCGTTTACAAATGATTGTAAGTGTTTGCGACTGCCACTACGGCAATCACAAATCCCCAGTACAGGGTATGTTTTAGAACCCGTATTGCGCTTAGATTTGAATCGTATTAGGCTACAATTCCGTAACTGGAATGTACCTGTTGAAAAACCTAAGTCTAAAGGTGCTATCATAAACCAGTAGGCTTAAAGAAAGACGCCCTGGGGAGAGCGTCTTTTTTTTAGAAAGAATAACTAGCGGCTACAATTAAATTACGTCCAGCAGCTGCAATACCGCTAGAGTAGCCTCTGTAGCGCTGATCTGTAATATTTTCTAGGGTGGCATTTAACTGAAGGGCCTTCGTGATTTTATACTGGGCACCAAAATTCAGCGTATACCAATTGGGAGAATATGGATTCCCGTTTCGATCCTTCGCATAGAGAAAAGCATTGTTTTGTTGGCTAGGTGCCAAGTCTTCAAAATCGAACTGACCATTATAGATTGCAAAGGCATCTAGTTTTAATTTATCGCTTTTAAATGTGAAATGTGTATTCCCGAATTTCGGTGCTGCGTGTCTAATTGGATTTTCATTTCCATCATCATCTTCCTCAAAACCATCTGTAATATTGTAATGGCTGGTCAATTGTAATGCCTTAGAAAAATTGACTTCTACGCCTACTTCAAAACCATAAACCTCCGCCATAGCCGCATTCTGAATTGCCTGTACATTGCTTAACTCTCCTTGATATAAAATCTCCGTCTGGCCATCCAAGTTAAAGTCCCTACGCACCATGGCATCTTCCAGCTGCGTTAAATAACCTGCAACATCCAATTTTACCACACCTTCAAAATTAAGGGTCGCTGCGACTTCGTAGTTTTTAGCGAATTCAGGTTTCAAGTCGGGATTAGGAACCACTACACTTCCAGGCTCACTGTCAAAAATCTTCCCTACATCATCAATATTAGGAGCTCTAAATGCTGTTGAATAATTAAATTTCAACCCTAGTATTTCACTTGGGTTCCAAGCGAGGCCTAGACTTCCAGTTAATGCTCCTGTGCTAATATTTGCTTCGGAAAAAGGGAAATCGAAAAATTCTTCATCAAATGTAGCATCGACCAACACATAATTATAGCGAAGTCCTCCTTGCATAGATACTTTTTCAGAAAAATGCCATTGGGCACTTGAATAAGCAGCCATAGATTGCCAAGTAGATCCATCTGGATAACGCGATGCCGTTGCCTCCGTTTCTCTTGTATTAGTATCTGTTCGCCGGCCTTCGCTATTCACTGTGTTCCGAACATACTCTACGCCATAGAACAAATTACTCTTATTGAATTTCTTAGTGAAATCCCATCCCGCGCTATAAGCAGTTACTTTTTCGTCTGTTTCAAAAAGAACGATATCCCTAAAATCTCTATCGTTTCTACTTTCCTTAAATTGTTGATACGAAAGTGTCAAACTGCTTTGGTCATAAATTTTCTTGTCCTTATTCGTAATCTGGATATTTCCAGCCATCCATTCTTGCGGCCCATAATACCACTCTGCATCACGTAAATTACCGCTTCTCCTGCGAATTAAGCGATCATACCTTGGGTAGTCACTTGTTGTTGTGTAAAACAGTCCAAGGTTAAAATCCCATGTCAGCGAAGGCACATAGCGCAACTTTTGCATGGCGTTAAGTTGGTTATATCCTGTTGGTCGCTGTATACGCGAATCGTCATTTTGGACAACAGCATCTTCACCATTAATTGTTTCAACGTATTCTGTACGTAAATAATCGTCTGGCCCATGACTTCCCATTTTTAAATCGTCAAAATCACTTGCTGAAATACTCGTTAAAAATGCCCATTCTTTAAGTCCAAAATTCAAATCTACATGTGCTGTTTTTTCTTGATTCGCTGTTGAGTACCGCGTGGTTGCATTTCCTGAGAATGATAGTCCGTCAACAAAGGAAAATTTTGGTTTTTTAGTATAGAAATTCATAACACCGCCAATAGCATCACTTCCGTAAACCACAGAACCAGGTCCAAGAATTACTTCGGTACGTTCAATAGCGAAGGGATCAATGGATATTATATTCTGCACATTTCCGCCACGAAAAATAGCAGTATTGAATCGCACTCCATCTACCGTGATTAACAACCTATTGGTTGAAAACCCTCTAATTAAGGGGCTTCCTCCGCCCAACTGACTCTTCTGCACATACACCTGCCCACTACTTTGCAATAAGTCTGCAGCCGTCTGAGGATTGCCAAAAAGCACATCATCACTGGTCAGCGTAAGAATTTTTTGAGGAATGTCTTTTTTGCTTTGCTTGAATTTTGCTACGGAAAGCACTACTTCCTTCAACGAATTTGCATCCATAGCCATGCTTACAAGGCCTCCATTTTCAATAATCTTATTTTTTGGAAACACGGCGTTATCATGTGAGATATGTTGAAAATTGATGAGCTCTTTTTCTAAAAATTTTGAAATATCCACATAGCCGTCAAAGTCTGTTACGCCACTCTTATTTTTTTCACTATTAAACACCGCAACGCCTATAATAGGCGTTAGAGATTCTTGCTCTAAAACTTGGATTTTTTGTGCTAGTGAAAGGTAAGAAATTAGGCAAAAGCCTAGCAATAATGATAAACGCATAGTTTAATTAAATAGTTGATGGAGGACGCTCAGCGACTTGGGGTTTTTATAGCCCTGCAAATGTAATTGATAATAAGTCAACAACAAATTAAGCGTAGCTAAACGTTCCGTTTTAGTTAGTTTTACCCTCTCTATTGCATCAAAATTTATGCCGAAGAACTGTTTTAGAGCATCAACGGCTTCCCCGCGCTCACAATAGTTATTGCTTTTGTGATTTTGGAAGCTCCCGTCAACTAAATTGAAGTATTCGTTAGTTAGTTCGGAAGTGTCTGGATAAAAGCCCAGATGGGTGGCCAATTTTAGTAAAAACAAAATATGGAAATTAGCGATGGATGCGTTCCCATCTAACCAAATCATAGCGTTTTCAATATATTCGAAAAGTGGCGGATTGGCCTCTTCTTCCTTGATACAATTCTTAAGCATCTCAGCAATAAAAAGCACCATCGAAGACTTCACAATATCTGTATGTAAAGTCTGATAAGGCTCCATGACTTTTGCCTCCTTAATGCTTTCTAAAGTGCCTTTATTTCTGTGTGTAGCTTCAAGTTCTAACTTGGTGAGTGGAAGAAAATAAGAGGCTCGCAACTTGCCCTTTTTCGATTTTAATACAGACCTAAGCATATAGCTTTGAATCCCAAAGTTTTCCGTAAAACATGTGACAATAAGATCTGCTTCTGAATATTTAATGGCTGAAAAAACAATGGCTTTAGTAGTAACGACCATTACCGGATCACCATTATTTTAGAAACCGTTGTTTCAAGGGCGTCTTCCGCAGTAATTAAAACCAAGTATACGCCAGACGCAACCCTGTATTTTCCGAAGGCAGTAGTGTCCCAAAGTACACTTCCTCCTTCACTGGTTTCTTCAAAGACCAAATTACCCTCAATATCTGTGATCTTTACATTAGCACTTGCTGTAAGGCCGTCAACGGTGACATTTCCAGTGAATCCTGGACGTACTGGATTTGGGTAAGCATACACATTTTCTAAATTATCCCTTGGAGCTGTAGCGGAACCATTAAAAGCAACTAGCCCATTTATAGTTGCAAAATAAACAACACCTGTGAAATCATCAATGGCAATATCTAAAACTGTATTCGATGGCAATGGTGAATTATCTTTTGTGAAGCGCTGTAAGGTTTCTTGTCCATTTGGAGACACATAAAAAACACCTGAAGTTGTTGTCGCTATCCACTTGTTGTTTGAGCCATCTACTTCGATATCTGTAATAGGCACATCAAATAAAAATTCTTGAGGCACATTGTCTTCCAAAATAATAATGGCGCTCGTTTCCGTATTTCCATTTTCCTCAAAAACACCCCCTGGGTTAAACAATACGCGTATTCCTTTTAAGGTGCCAATCCAAAGTCTATTATTCTTATCAAAAGCTAAGGCACGCACGTTAGGCGTAGGCAAATTGCCACTACCTGCTTCATTACCAATAACATTAAAGCTATTAGTAAAGGGGTTATAGCCTACTAGACCTGTTTCAACCGCCCCGAAGAAAACATAACCTTCTCTACTTACCTTAAGCTTACTAAGTGCAAGCTGTTCAAACGTATCTTCTATGGCTGGCGTAATGTCAATTAACTGCATTTGATCGTTAGGATTAAGCTTTATGAGCCCGTTGTCAATCCTAGACTGCACAAACCAGAGGTTTCCATCTTTGTCGAAATCAGATCCATAAATACGAATATCTTGTGCTGGCGGTCTATAGGTTTGAAGTGGGCTATTGGTTTCATCGTACAGTTTCACCGGCGTTTGTCCAGATACCTTGAGCAGTCCTTTATTAAAAGACGACATAAAGACCTGATCTGGATCTTGTGGATTGATGGTTACATAAACTAAATCATTCGCATTCTTATCGCCTATAGCGTCAAAAATTTCTTCATGAGAAACATTGGTCCAAACTCCATCTCTTAGATTACTAATTGGACGCTTGTTTAATGGAAATGGGTTAAAGTTAACATCAACTTCTCCAAAAACAGTCCACACTTGTCCGGGTGAAGCATCAATGGCAAAAGTTTGATTTAAAGCAGGTCCATCTGGAAGAATTTGAACGGCTTGATTACTTCCGTAGGGTACCTCTAGCATCCCATTCTCAGAAGTTCCTAAATAAAATTTACTGTTGAATGCAAGGCCTGATTGTAGGATATAATCATATTCAGGAACCGAGGTAACACTAGCTTCTAACGTGTAATTTTCACTATACGCATTAATCGTATTTTCTGTTGTGATTGTAAGTAAGTCATTATGGACTTTAAAATCAACTACCTCATCATTCAAGTCTTCGATAAATGTTGGTGGAAATCCGAAGTTATATTGAAATACTTTATCATTGGTTCTCAATATATAAACCGTTCCCGCAAGATTCTGAACCCCTTTATAAGAACCGTCCACTACTGTAGTCCATTGCTCAAAGTCAATTAAATTATCTCTATTTACAAAGGCACGTCTAACGCCTCCTCCATCTGCGGATGATGCAAAGATATAAGGCCCAAGAATTGCGGTTTGAGTAATGTCTAATTGGCTTCCTAAGTCTCCAATGAAATAGCTATCTCCAAATTCTAAAGCAGCTAAATCAAATAGAGAAATTCCAAATTTTGAAGAAATATAAACAAATCCATCATACTCATTAAAATGATTTATCCTTTTTTTATCCGGTGGAATGGTGGGTTTTTCAAGAATATCAACGACGGTTAAAACCTCTTCTTCGCCATCTAAGACAACATCCATAAGGCCATTTTCATACCCTATTATTAGTAGGTTAAAGTTTTCACTATAGTAGATTGTAGAAATCAATTCCCCCGCGAGTCCATTAATTGTGGATAAAGTGGAAAGCTCTGAAGTTACGGGGTCATAGATGAATACCGCATTTTCGGATGCTGCATAAATTTTTCCATTTCCTTGAGAAATACTTTTTACTGAAACATATGAAAAATGCCCCGTCCAGGTATCCTCAAAATTCTGGGCGGGTACAGATAATGTTAGTGCTAGAAATAAGGCGGTAATTAGATGTTTCATCCGTATAAAATATTTGTTAAAGCGGAAGATGGAATGCTTTAATTATTCATTTTTGGTTGGTTTGCTATTTGTTAATGGGCATTTCATAAAACAAATTCTTTTCAAAAGTATAACATTCTAAAACGAAATTTATTGTCGTATTTGAATGAAAAAGGCTGCCTTTATAGGGCAACCTTTTATCTATAATTTGCCTTTAGTAAGTTTACACGACACCTTGCGCCATCATCGCGTCTGCTACTTTCACAAAGCCAGCTACGTTAGCTCCTTTCACGTAATCTACATATCCGTCGCCATCCCTACCGTATTTTACACAAGCAGCATGAATATCATTCATGATGGCATGTAATTTTTCATCAACCTCAGTTGCAGGCCAACTAAGGCGCAACGAGTTCTGAGACATTTCTAATCCTGAAGTCGCCACACCACCAGCATTCGATGCTTTCCCTGGTGCAAATAATATCTTTGCTTCTTGGAAAACCTCTATGGCTTCTGGAGTAGAAGGCATATTAGCTCCTTCGCTTACACATGTGCAACCGTTGGAAACAAGTGTTTTTGCTTCATCAGCATCCAATTCATTTTGAGTAGCACACGGAAGCGCAATATCACACTTCACCTCCCATGGTCTCGAGCCTTCGTTATATTTTGCCGAAGGATATTTGTCAACGTATTCGCTAATACGTCCGCGTTTCACATTCTTAAGATTCATCACAAACGCTAATTTTTCTGTGTTTAAACCTTCGGGGTCGTAAATATACCCGCCTGAATCTGACATAGTAACAACATTACCGCCAAATTCAAATACCTTTTCTGCTGCATATTGAGCCACATTACCTGAGCCAGAAATAACAACTGTTTTTCCTTTAAAGCTTTCGCCTTGAGTCTCTAACATGTTTTTAGCAAAATATACATTTCCGTAACCTGTAGCTTCTGGTCTGATTAAAGAACCTCCATAAGAACGTCCTTTTCCAGTAAGAACCCCTGTGAACTCATTTCTTAAACGCTTGTATTGACCAAACATATAACCGATTTCTCTTCCACCAACACCAATATCCCCAGCAGGAACATCTGTGTTAGGGCCAATATGGCGAGACAATTCAGTCATAAAACTTTGACAAAATCGCATTACTTCAGCGTCACTTTTCCCTTTAGGGTTAAAATCACTTCCTCCTTTACCGCCACCCATTGGCAGCGTCGTTAGGCTATTTTTAAAAACTTGCTCAAAGCCTAAAAACTTCAAAATACTTAGGTTCACAGATGGGTGAAAACGCAGCCCGCCTTTATAAGGTCCAATGGCCGAATTAAATTCTACTCGATATCCTCTGTTTACCTGAATTTCTCCGCTGTCATCTGTCCATGGCACACGAAAAATAATAGTACGTTCAGGTTCAACCATACGCTCTAAAAGTTTTTTGCCCTGGTAGACTTCGTTTTTCTCAATAAAAGGGATAACTGTTTCAGCTACTTCTGTAACGGCCTGAAGAAATTCTGGCTCATTAGGATTCATTTTTTCTACGGAAGAAATAAAATCTTTTATACTCTGTTTCAATCTATTAAAGTTTAGTTATTCATAAAAAATTATTGGTATTTCTATGTATTCCACAAAAAAGCACAATGTGTTTACGCTATGCTAAGAATTCTATAATCCAATAGAATTCGTTATTGAACAACAAATATAAGTTATATGTGAAAAATAGAATGTAAAAAGTAGCAAATAAGCTAAAATCCAATATTATATTTCGCTGTTAGATATGTTTTTATATATTTGTTATGTTCCAATTTAAACCCAAATTATAATGAATGCCAGAATTTTGCTATTGGTATTATTTTCTTTAGCTATTGCTAAACAAGACCTTTATGGGCAGTTTGGCTTTTCTCATGAGTTAGGAATAATAACTGGCCCTGTAACATTTTATTCAGATTTTGGACAAAGAAACGACTTCGAAACGAACATTAACAATGTTGGAATTGGAGTAGGTCTCGTACATTATCTTAATTTTTCTTACCGTGCTGATTGTAATTGTTATACAAAAGGTACTTTCTTTAACGATCACTTTAAAATTAGAAACGAAATTGATTTCCATGTGACTAATTTTAAACACTTTGGAAACTGGGTTACACCAGATAAAACATCACTGCTTGCGGACCAATTAAGAGCCACGACAGGGAAAAGCACCGTAATTGAAATAGGCTCTCAATTAGAATACTATCCGCTTAGCATAAGAGATTTTGCGGCAGGCTCGTATAAAATTGCTCCTTTTATAAGTATGGGAGCTCATTGGGTGAATTTTGACCCTGAAGTCACTTCAAGCCTTGGAGCCCTTAATACCCCCTTGACTACAAATATTAAATACCTTAATTCATACCAACAAGAAGGTGCTTCAACCTGGGCTATTGTTGCAAGTGTTGGAATTCGATATAAGCTTACTCAATTGAGCGATTTGATGCTTGATAGCCGCTGGGAATATTATTTTAGTGATTGGGTAGATGGCTTAAACCCATCTTTGAAGAACAATGGTTCTGTAGCCGTACCTGAAAACAAAGCAAACGATTGGATTTACTGGCTAAATATTGGGTATATCTATTATATAAATTAGAGCGTCAACAACATATAAAAAAACCCGAAGCTTAGGCTTCGGGTTTTTTTATGACTACAAATTTCTAGTGTAAACTCATCCTATCGCCTGTTTCAAATCCGACATTAAGTCATCGGCGTCTTCAATACCAACGCTCAAACGTATTAATGAATCTACAACACCCGTTTTTTCTCTTTCTTCCTTCGGAATGTTAGCGTGTGTCATACTCGCTGGATGACAGCTTAAACTTTCTACGCCACCTAAACTTTCGGCCAAAGTGAAAATTTTAAGATTTTCAACAATACGAATTGCCTCGGCGTAGTCATTCCTTCTCGTCACAAAGGAAATCATTCCTCCAAAATCGCTCATTTGCTCCTTAGCAATCTGGTGATTTGGATGACTTTCAAGGCCTGGCCAGTATACTTTTTCTATTTTAGGATGGCTTGCTAAATATTCAGCTACTTGCTTACCGTTTTCGCAATGGCGTTGCATTCGAACATGCAATGTCTTAATCCCACGAAGCATTAAAAAACTGTCTTGTGGCCCACAAACGGCACCACTAGCATTCTGAATAAAATACAAGCGGTCCGCCAATTCTTCGTCTTTTACAACCAAGGCACCCATCACAACATCACTATGCCCACCAAGGTACTTCGTGGCGCTATGCATTACAATATCAGCTCCTAAATCAAGTGGTTGTTGCAAATAAGGAGTTGCAAATGTATTATCAACACCAAGCAGGATGCCGTGTTTCTTAGCAATGGCAGCACAGGCCTTTATATCAATGATATTCATCATTGGATTGGTTGGAGTTTCGGCCCAAATAAGCTTCGTGTTTTCGGTCACGAAGTCTTCAATACGCGCGGCACTTTCCATTCCTATAAAATGAAACTTCACACCAAAATCTTCATAAATTTTGGTAAATAGTCGGTAGCTTCCTCCGTATAAGTTGTTGGTAGAAATCACCTCGTCTCCGGGCTTCAATAATTTCATCACGGCATCAATAGCGGCAAGGCCACTTCCGAAGGCTAAACCATAATTTCCGTTTTCTAAACAGGCGAAGGATCTTTCTAAGGCTGCTCTGGTTGGATTTCCAGATCGTGAATACTTAAATCCCTTATGACCTCCTGGGGTAGTTTGAGAATAAGTACTTGTTTGATAAATAGGGGGCATTACTGAACCGTAAGCCGGATCAACATTGTGCTGTCCTCCGTGTATTGTTTTGGTGTTAAATTTCATATAATTGGCCGCAACATACGGTCTCTTTTAAAGATGGATAACAAAAATAGTGCTTTTGATTGGTTTCTAAAAAACTGTCGTATTTTTAACCCATGATTCGTACGTTTTTGCTCCTTTTCCTCTTCGGAATACTATTGTTAAGCTGCGCTGAAAAGCCTCTAAAAGTAGTTTCGGCTTCGTTTTTCGAAGAAAACATTAGCAGATGTAAAACAGTGAGCTGCCCTGAAATAACGGTGAATTATATCACTGTTGCTGGTGACAAGGATAGTGCATCATTAATAAATACTGAAATTCAAGATTTTATCATTTCCTCCCTGTATATAGGTGATGAAGAACAGCCTTCGACGGCATCCTCGATTTTACACGCGGCAACCGGATTTGTTGAAACCTATCGCCTGGAAAATGCCGAATTCCCCGATATGGCAGCTGAGTATTTTATAGAAGTAACGGTGACCGAAAGTTTTAATACGGCAGATCTTCTTTCGCTAGAATTAAGAAACTATCTCTATACTGGTGGCGCACATGGCTATGGCGCTGTAATTTTTAAAAATTATGATCCACAAACCGGTCTAGAATGGAGATTTCAAGATTTAATTAAGGACGAAGTAGCATTTTATGCCTTGGCAGAACATACATTTAGAAAAGCACACGACATCAGGTCAAATGAACCCATTAATAGCACTGGGTTTTGGTTCGAAAATGAAGTATTCGCGCTGCCTGAAACAATTGGATTTACGGAAATTAATCTTATCCTACATTATAATCAATATGAAATTGCTAGTTATGCTGCTGGCCCTATTGAAGTTGAAATTCCATTAAAAGAAATACAAGCTTTGTTAGAAATTGAATTAGTTGAACAATAAGCTATGAAGAAAATATACCATCTCGCGACCTGTGATACCTGTAAGCGAATCATGAAAGAATTAAATCTTCCTTCGGGTTTTGAAAGTCA
The DNA here is from genome assembly GCA_047615425.1 of Candidatus Latescibacterota bacterium. Classification (GTDB taxonomy): domain Bacteria; phylum Bacteroidota; class Bacteroidia; order Flavobacteriales; family Flavobacteriaceae; genus Patiriisocius. Next base: position 7,725 of record JBLHGH010000003.1, on the reverse strand, counting down.
AGAAATAAAAAACGAGGAAATTACGGTAAAGCAACTGGAAGAAATGTATACACTTTCTGGCAGTTATGAAGCTTTATTTAGTAAAAGAGCCAAACGATATAAGGAACGAGGTCTAAAGGATAAAAATCTACAAGAACAGGATTTCAAACAACTTATATTGGAACATTATACCTTTCTAAAACGCCCGGTTTTTCTCTATAATAGCCAACTATTTATAGGTAATAGCAAAAACACTGTGGCCGCCGCCAAGGCTGCCATCCATCGCCAATGAATGCACGAGGAATAGCCTTTCTGGCGGCGGCGACCGCAAGTGCCATCTATGGGATTAATCATACCATTGCAAAAGGACTCATGCCGGATGTTATTGGCGCTTATGGTTTCATTTTACTTAGGGTTAGCGGAGCGGCTGTTTGTTTTTGGCTTATTAGCTTGTTTTATAAATCTGAAAAAGTTGCTAAAAAAGACTGGCTTAGAATTATTGGCTGCGCATTCTTTGGGATGGCTCTCAATATGACAATGTTTTTTAAGGGACTTAGTCTATCAACCCCTATAAATAGCTCGGTAGTGATAACAATTGCTCCCGTTTTATTATTGATTCTTTCTGCTATTTTTTTAAAAGAACGCATCACTTGGTTGAAAGGTGTTGGCATCGCAATAGGGCTTACCGGAGCTTTGGTTCTTATTCTTTTTGGCGCAAAAACAGAACCAAACGCACCAAACATTCCGTTAGGAAACATGCTATTCATTATTAATGCCACCTCGTATTCTGTCTATCTCATTCTGGTAAAACCCTTAGTAGCAAAATACAGCTCCATCACCTTGATGAAATTTTTCTTCCTCTTTGCTGTGATTATGAATATTCCAATTGGCTGGCATGAATTTAGTCAGGTAGATTGGATGCATCTCTCTTTCGACTCTACTTGGAAGCTCGTTTTTGTTGTTATTGGAACGACCGTACTTACCTACCTATTCAATATTTATGCACTTAAGCAATTGAGTCCGTCTGTTATTGGAGTTTTTATGTATCTACAACCGCTTATTGCGGCTCTTTTTGCAGTTTTAATGGGTGCAGATTCTTTGACAACGATCAAAATAACAGCTGCTGCCTTGATATTTTTAGGTGTTTTTCTTACAACCCGAAAGAAGAAAACGGCAGTTTAAATACTACATAATTATGCTAGCCGTTGATAAATTGCCTTAGACTCTTTTGTTTTTTATATACCTTTTACACATCAGTCATGTGCTTGGGCACTTGACCAAACCTTCTCGTGTGTTCTTTCGTAATAGTATAGAAGTCATCTGTACGATCTAGCTTATTCAGGTTCATGAATAATTCTTCGGGCAAACCACGAAGTTTTCTTTCGGTGAGATCTATCCAACCACCCATCATTTCACAGCGAGCAACATTTCTTCCCTTATGGTCGAAAAAATTATGTAAAAACGAGAAGTATTTTCCATCTTCACTTATCCCCTTCAGCTCCAATGACACTTGCAGTGGCCTGCCAGGAAAGACTTCTTTAAAGTAAAACATATGCTCATAGAAAACCACAGGGCCAATATTATGTGCTACCATTTTGGTCTGACCAAATCCATTTTCCAACATAAAACTAAGCCTCGTGTGACTCATATAATTGATATATGCACTATTAGCCAAATGCCTATTTGCATCTATATCATTCCAACGTACTTCAAACTCTTTTATATACATACTTAACTATTTATAAACTGAACAATGCGGACTATAGTAGCCTCGCCTTTTAAATTGTGATCTTGATTCTTGGTAAAAAAAGTTTCAATATTTTTATTTATAACGGTTGCCTTTTGAATAGGCTCAAAGGGTGTTATTCTATCCGAAATTTCATGGACTACAAGCAATGGTTGTTTTGCTTTTTCAAAAAATTGCCGCATTGAAATCTCCTTTGCAGGAACCTTCAATATGGTATCAATTTTTTTGCTCAAATTTGAAAGTGCAGTGTTTTTTAGACCTAGAATCTCTTTGAAGTAAACAAAAATAGCTTCCATTCCCGAAGGTGCGCCCATTATGACAAATTTTTCTACAGGAATTTCAGTATTCTCTAAATACGCATAACATATAGCCAACCCGCCAAATGAATGCGAAACCAAAGTGTCAACTTGTCCAATCTTTACAATCGCTTTTTCAATACCCTGACGGAAAATTTCCAAATTAAGCCGGGTTCCTTTAGACACCCCATGTCCTGGTGCATCCAATGCGTAAACTGTATATTCATTGAGATCTAACCGCTCTACATAAGGCAACCAACGTTGCGAATTACTCATCCAACCATGTAAGAACAAGATGTTTTTATCTCCTGTTCCCCAACGATGTAAAACAGTATTATGATTGCCATTCTCTAAAGAAATGGATTCAGCTTTGTCAAAAAATGCCTGTCCTTTTTCAGAAATCCCCACACGTTTTACCTTACATAGTAAATCAAATGAATAATCTGTACTCCATTTAGGAAATAAGCATGCTGTAATATTTATAAATAACCCAACACCTTTTGTAAGTAGTTCTTTCATAATTAGAAAGTCCGAATGACTTTATATTTCAGACACCAATTGGTATCACTTTTTTTAATTTTTTCTAAACTGATAGCTTCATAACCAATTCGCGCAAATGAGCAATAGCGCGTTTAATAGATGTGTCTGTGCGCTCCAATCTGCTCATCATAATAGCGCCTTCTAAAGTTGCAATGATTATTGTGCCATAATAATTAGCATCAATATCCTTTCTAACTTGGCCATTTTCTTTGCCATTGGTAATCAGTTTACCAACTGATTCCTTCAACTGAGCTAGCATATTATAGGTCTGTTGCCTAAGCACTACGTTCGTATCATCCACTTCAATCGCGGCATTCATTAACGGGCAGCCGCCCTTATATAACGGTGTATGCATATATTCCTCAAAAAAAGAAAATATCGCCTCCATTTTCAACTGAAACGTTTTAGCTTCCTTAATTGACATTCCAATTTCAGTAAACATCAACTTCGCTAAACTTCGCAATGCCTGCTGCTCTAAATCCGCCTTGTTGTCAAAGTGCCTATAAATAGCACCTTTAGTTAATCCCGTTGCCTTGGTAATATCACTTATGGATGTTGCCTTATATCCCTGTGTATTGAACAGATTGGCACTGGCAATAATGATGTTATTTTTAGTTGCTTCGGAATTTCGCATAGGCAAAGATACCGATTGGTATCTTATTGAACAAATATTTTACCAATCTAAACAAGGTTTGTACTTTTACATTATAATTTTAACCAAAATCAATAGATGCCAATCATCACTTCAACATTTCAAGCGAAGGGATTATTTAAAAATGGTCACTTCAGCACCATTTATTCAGCTAAGCTACGCCCTATACCAAAACTCGATCAAGAGCGGGAGCGATTGGAGTTGCCTGACGGTGATTTTGTAGATTTAGATTGGTCCTACGCCTCCACGAATACAGCTAAAGTTGCTATACTTCTTCATGGTTTAGAAGGAAATGCACAGCGCGTCTATATGAAAGGCCAAGGAAAAGCGTTCATAGCAAACGGTTGGGACGCTGTAGCTATGAACCATCGCGGTTGTAGTGGCGAAGAAAATATTTTATATCCTTCTTATAATTCGGGAAGGACTGAGGATTTAGCAAGTCTGATAGACTTTCTATTAGAAAAAAATCAGTATTCAGAAATTGTCCTCGTTGGATTTAGTCTCGGTGGAAACTTAGTCCTAAAATATCTAGGCGAGCAACAAACACTTCCGAAGGAAATTAAAAAAGGAATTGCTATTTCATCTCCGCTAGATTTGGAAGGGTCTTTACGAGCACTGCAAAAACGGAGGAACTGGGTGTACCACGCTTCTTTTTTATTAGATTTACGCGCAAAGTATAAGCGAAAAATGGCTAAGTTTCCAGACAAGATGAACGCTGAAACTTTGAAGAAAATCAATAATCTCCTAGCCTTCGATCACAAGTATACCGCACCAGCGCATGGTTTTATTGACGCTTTTGATTATTACACCAAAAGTAGCAGTCTACAGTTTCTTCCTCAAATTACTGTGCCTGTTTTAATCCTAAACGCGAAGAACGACAGCTTTCTCTCGCCAGATTGCTTTCCTCATGCATTTGCTAAAAATTCTAAAAACGTATACCTTGAGACTCCGGAGCACGGTGGTCATGTTGGGTTCCATATCACTAACCGCCATTACTATTCAGAAAAAAGAACGTTAGCGTTTTTAAACGAATATTAGAAAGCAGTATTCTAATTTCACATTTCATAAATAAAAATGTGCTGGTCTAAAATTAGTACCTTTGTCGTTAACTCAAGGGCGCCTGCCAATGGGTTCAACTAATAGTAATCTATGATTCAGTCAATGACCGGCTATGGCAAATCTGTAATACAGTTGCCATCCAAAAAAATATCAGTAGAGATAAAATCTTTAAATAGTAAAAGCCTCGATTTAAACTCGCGTGTTCCTTCATCCTATCGTGAAAAGGAATTGGCAATTCGGAATAGACTCGCAAAAGCACTTACGCGCGGAAAAGTAGATTTCAATCTGTTTGTAGAAATCACTGGTGAAGCTACAACAAGCCAATTAAACCAAGTAGCCATAAAGCAATATATGCAACAGCTAAAAGCCTTGGTTGATGGAGATGAAACTGAATTGCTCAAAATGGCCGTTAGAATGCCAGATGCTTTAAAGACAGAGCGAGACGAAATTGACGAAACCGAATTCAATAAAATCATGGAGGCCGTTGAAGAGGCGCTCACAGCGATTAACGAATACCGAAGTGACGAAGGAGCTGTGCTTCAGAAAGATTTCCTTGAAAGAACTACAACTATTGAGAACCTGCTAAAGGAAGTGCTCGAAATAGATTCGCAACGTATTGACAACGTTAAAGAACGTCTTCGATCTGCGGTAAATGAACTTAAAGAACGCGTAGATGAAAATAGGTTTGAACAGGAGCTTATTTACTACTTGGAAAAATATGATATTACCGAAGAAAAAGTAAGATTGCAAAATCACTTAAATTATTTTAAAGAAGCAATCAACAGTGCTGATTCTAACGGGAAAAAATTAGGCTTTATTACCCAGGAAATTGGTCGAGAAATTAATACAATTGGGTCAAAAGCTAACTTTGCTCCTATGCAACAATTGGTAGTTCAAATGAAAGATGAGCTGGAAAAAATTAAAGAACAAGCCTTAAACGTACTCTAATGAAAGGAGGCAAACTCATTCTTTTTTCAGCACCTTCAGGAAGTGGTAAAACAACCATCGTGAGGCATTTATTGGAACAAGAGAATCTCAACTTGGCATTTTCCGTTTCTGCAACTTCACGTGAAGCTCGTGGTGATGAAAAAGATGGTGAAGATTATTATTTTATAAGTTTAGAACATTTCAAAAAGCATATGAAGGCCGATGACTTTTTGGAATGGGAAGAGGTGTATCGCGACAGTTTCTACGGAACATTACGAAGTGAGGTTGAACGTCTTTGGGCGTTAGGCAAGAACGTGATTTTCGATATTGATGTAGTTGGAGGATTACGGATTAAGCGAAAATTTCCAGAGATAACATTGGCTGTCTTCGTAAAACCACCGAGCATTGAAGAGTTAAAAATCAGACTCAAAAAACGTAAAACAGAAAGTGACGATCGTATCAATATGCGTATAGCGAAGGCTTCGATTGAAATGGAAACCGCACCGCGATTTGATTATATCATTGAAAACAAGGATTTGGACACCGCACTTCAAGAAGCTGAGGCTTTGGTTTCTCAGTTTATTTCAGCAGAAAAAAAAAGTCCGCTTGCTAAAAGCGAAGAAGAATAAAATGACTTCAGAAAAAAAAATAGGCCTCTATTTTGGCACCTTCAACCCGATTCACGTTGGCCATCTAGCCATTGCCAATCATATGGTTGAATTTAGCGACCTTGATGAAGTCTGGATGGTGGTAACCCCACACAATCCTCATAAAAAGAAAAGTACACTTTTAGATAATCATCATAGACTTAGTATGGTTCGTATTGCTTTGGAGGATTATCCCAAGCTCCACGCAAGTGATATTGAGTTTGCACTTCCACAGCCTAATTATACAGTTAACACCTTGGCTCATTTAGAAGAACAATATCCAGAGCGTAGTTTTTGTTTGATTATGGGTGAAGACAATTTAAAGAGCTTTCATAAATGGAAAAATTATGAGGTCATTCTTGAAGGATATGAGCTCTATGTCTATCCTCGTGCGTCTGAAGGAGCTATTGAAAATCAATTTAGTAATCATCCGAAAATTACCCGAGTAAAGGCTCCTATTATGGAGATTTCTTCCACTTTTATTAGAAATGGTATTGCAAAAGGTAAAAATATCCAACCACTATTGCCTGCAAAGGTTTGGCAGTATTTAGATGAGATGAATTTTTATCGATAATTTCTTATTTTCTTTTTTGCATTGCGCCGTCGCGTAGCTGCTATGGCAGAGCAAGGATGCCGAAAGAAAACTATTGGATAATTTTATTCGGTCTGTTCATTTTTTCCTCAGATGAAAAAACGAACCAAAAAAATCAAGTTTCATCAAGGCATTTTTACTTCGTAAAACCGAATCCTGATGGCTAAATTTGCTACAAGGATTCGCAAATTCTCAACGCCATCAATCTTCTATGCTGCGCTTCAATAGTTTCAATGCTTCGCATTGATTACGAAGATTTTACAGAAATAATGGAGCATAAGCGGAAGTGCGTTTCGCGAAACGAAAAAGAGCATGAAGCGCTAGGCGACATGGTTTTACGCTTGCGTAAAAACTTTCTTAAAAGCTTCTTGAATTTTTGGTTGAGCTTCGCTCGCAACCCTCACACAAAATACATTTTGCGCTCGGCTCGTGCTTCAAGGTAAAATGAACAAAGAATATTGCGTTAGGGGCAGAAACGGCATCCTTTTTAATTGTACGATTAAAAAGATATAGTGGATGACCCAACCCTCTGAAGCTTTTGGCGAAAGAGGGGAACGCCCAAAAAATATATCTTGAGACCCCGTTCTTCAACGGGGTTAATTCGACAGCGCAAATCTTAGAATTGCTGTCTCATTAAAAAAACCGCCCCAACTAATCTGCACTAGCGAGGCGGTTTCAACCAACCAAAAAAATCTTTATATTATTCTAGAATTTACTAACCTTAACCATTTTCTTAACAATTTCAGCCTTGGTCTGGCGCAATTTCCCGTCATTATTTATATACTGAATGTATCCTCGCCCTTTGAATCTGTATACCGTTCCAGAAGCGTCATGGAATAGTTCAATTGTCTTGTCATCTAGAACGGTCATATCAAAATATTCATTGCCTAGATAGTCATAATCTAGTGTTAAATATTTCAAATAATAGTTTCCAGGAACATCATCTACATTATAAATTCCTGTATAATCCCAGTAAATATTATTGATGTTTGAACCATTTGGGTCTTGTGAGCTTTGGAAATTTCCATCGCCACCACCTGGTAAAAACTGCACAAAATTCTCATAATCAAACTCATTCAAGTTTCCGTACTCCGATGTATAGGTTTTCTCCCAAGTAACATACTCCTGCAAGAAATAATGAACGTTATCATAGAAAAGTCTATTATAATCAAAAGTATTTCGTTGATATCCCACTAGAATATACGCTAGCCCTGTATTGCGGTTGTAAAGTTCAATTTCATTGTCTCGCAACTGGGTCACTTGAAAGGTAACTCGGCCGTCTAAAT
>JBLHGH010000002.1:0-35916 GCA_047615425.1 Candidatus Latescibacterota bacterium | reverse complement strand
TCGTTATTTTATGCAATTGTATTGCCCTGTTTTACAGCTACAAAACAAACGGACGGCTAATTTTAAGCAATTTTTTTTATTTTATTTTGTATCTTTGCGCACTTGAAATTTCACCTTATATCATCCTCTATAAAATAGCCGTTTGAAAACAGGTAAAATTAACACAGCAAGCTTATGAAAGTGAAAACTATTTTAGTTTCGCAACCAGAACCAAAGGTTGAAAACTCTCCGTATTTTGATTTAATCGAAAAGCAAAAAGTAAAGATAGATTTCAGACCCTTTATTCATGTAGAAGGTGTTTCGGGTAAGGATGTTCGTTCTCAGAAAGTGGATTTGGGAGCATATACAGCGGTTATCCTTAACAGTAGAAATTCTGTGGACCATTTTTTCAGAATTTCGGAAGAGCTACGTTTCAAAGTGCCGGATTCTATGAAGTATTTCTGCCAGAGTGAAGCTGTAGCCTATTATCTACAGAAATACGTAGTGTATAGAAAAAGAAAGATTTATGTTGGTAAGAGAACCTTTACGGAGCTTTCTCCCCTCATTAAAAAATATAAAAACGAAAAATTCTTAATGCCTTCTTCAGATAAGTTAAAACCTGAAGTTCCTAATGTATTAAATGAATTAAAAGTAGACTGGAAACAAGCCACATTCTATAAAACAGTTGTGAGTGATCTTTCAGATTTACGCAATGTCTATTATGACATCTTAGTATTCTTTAGCCCTAGTGGAATTAAGTCACTTCTAGAGAATTTTCCAGATTTCGAACAGAATGAGACACGTATTGCGGTATTTGGCAACACAACAGTGAAAGCTGCGACTGAAAGTGGATTGCGAGTGGATATTCTGGCTCCAACTCCTGAAACACCATCAATGACTATGGCGTTAGAGAAATATATTAAGGAAGCGAATAAAAGATAAGCTAATTCATCCCATAAAAAAAGGCGCTACATAAAGTAGCGCCTTTTTTTATTATCTATTATTCAACTAGCCTAATAATGGAGCACCGGCCATAATTTCTTCGTTTGCATAAGACTCAAACTTTTTAAAGTTCTCTTTAAAAGATGCAGCTAACTTCTTAGCTGTTTCATAATAACCTTTGTCGTTATTCCAAGTAGATCTTGAACTCAATACGCCCGTTGGCACGTTAGGACACGTCCTTGGCTGTTGTAAACCAAACACAGAGTGCGTGTGATAATTACCTGCATTTGCAGCTTCTAAAGAGCCATTCACGGCGGCCGTAATCATTGCACGAGTGTATTTCAGTTTCATTCTAGTACCCACTCCGTAAGGCCCACCTGTCCAGCCAGTGTTTACTAACCAAACAGACACCCCTGCTTCTTGCATTTTCTTACTTAGCATTTCTGCATATTTTGTAGGGTGTAATGGCATAAATGGTGCGCCAAAACAAGCAGAAAAACTTGGTATTGGCTCGTCAATCCCAGCTTCTGTACCAGCAACCTTTGCAGTATAACCACTAATAAAGTGATACGCAGCTTGTCCTGGAGTTAATTTGGAGATTGGAGGCAAAACACCAAAGGCATCAGCCGTTAAGAAAAATATGTTTTTTGGATTCTTCCCAATAGAAGGAACCTGAATATTTTCAATATGTTCAATTGGATAACTTACGCGCGTATTTTGTGTAATAGAGACATCCTCAAAGTCTACATCTCCAGCATCATTCATAACCACGTTCTCTAAAATAGCTCCAGGTTTAATTGCATTATAGATATCTGGTTCATTTTCTGCTGAAAGATTAATCACTTTGGCATAGCATCCACCTTCAAAATTAAAGACTGTATTTTCTGCAGTCCAACCATGCTCGTCATCGCCAATCAACCTTCTATCTGGATCTGCCGAAAGCGTCGTTTTCCCTGTTCCAGACAATCCAAAGAAAATAGCTGTTTCGCCATCTTCACCAACATTTGCCGAACAGTGCATCGGCATTGTATTTTTATCCACTGGAAGAATAAAATTAAGCGCAGAGAATATCCCTTTCTTAATCTCCCCTGTATATCCAGTTCCGCCTATTAAGGCTATTTTTTTTGTAAAGTTTAAAATTGCGAAGTTATGTTGGCGTGTACCGTCTAATTCCGGATCTGCCATGAAGCCTGGCGCATTCACAACAAGCCAATCATGCTCAAAGCCTACCAATTCCTCAGTGGTTGGACGTAAGAACATATTATAAGAAAACATATTTGACCATGGATATTCGTTTATTACACGAATATTGAGTTTATAGTCAGCATCTGCACATGCGTAGCAATCTCGAGCGTAAACTTCTTTATTCGACAGATAGTCGGTCACCTTATCAAAAAGCGCATCAAAACTATCTGTAGAAAAAGGAATATTGATGTTTCCCCACCAAACTTTATCGTCGGTAATAGCATCTTTAACAATAAATCTATCTTTTGGGGATCTCCCAGTAAATTCTCCAGTATCAACTGCTAATGCACCGCTGCTGGCTTCTTTTCCTTGACCGTTTTTCAAGGTTTCTTTATGTAGTTGATCGGATGAAAGTTGGTAATGTACTTTTGCATTCTTGATTCCGTAGGCATCTAACGATATTGAATCTAATGCTTGGTGTTTATCTACCATAACTTGTTTTAATTGTAGTGGGCTACAAAAATAATAAATCTGAAAGAGATAGTGGACTTAAATGATTTTAATTATCCCTACTTTTTTGTTAACAAGCCATACCCTAAACGAAGCCACCCTAAAATCAAAAGAAACCCTCCTATAGGCGTAATGGGGCCTAAAAATCCAACTTCAATACCATGAACTTCCTTTAGCGCTAACACATATATAGATCCCGAGAAAAAGATAAGACCGAAATAAAAAAACTGACTCACCCATTTTTTCGTTGATCCTGGAATACCTGTTGCCACTCCAATTACGAGCAACCCAATGACATGATACATCTGATATCGGACTGCTGTTTCAAAACTCGCAAGCGCATTAGCATCAACCATTTGTTTTAATCCATGGGCCCCAATGGCTCCAATTCCAATGGTCATAGCGGCCAAAATTGCAGCTATTATCACAATTTTTTTACTGAATTTATCCATAAGTTGTTACTACAATTAGTACTTTGGTGCAATTGAAAAATTGACCTAAACAAAGGTATCAAAAAACCCACGGATGAGAAACATTTTAATCGTTGGAGCAGGACGTTCAGCAACTAGTTTGATTAAATATTTATTGGATAAGGCCGCAGCCGAAGATCTTTTTTTAACGATTGGCGACCTCAACATACAAAACGCTCAAAAATTTACAGCTGGAAACCCTAATGGTAGAGGGGTTTTACTGGATGTTTTCAATGAATCTCAACGAAAAGAAGCCGTAGAAAACGCAGATGTAGTGATTTCTATGCTTCCAGCCCGGTTTCATGCTGAAGTTGCTAAAGATTGTATCGAATTTGGAAAACACCTTGTAACGGCTTCCTATGTAAGCGATCAAATGCAACTTTTAGACGCTAAAGCAAAGGCCAAAGGACTCGTTTTTATGAATGAAATAGGTCTTGACCCAGGAATCGACCACATGAGTGCCATGCAGGTTATTGATCGTATTACTGAGAAAGGTGGTAAAATGTTGCTTTTCGAATCTTTTACAGGCGGCTTGATAGCCCCTGAAAGTGACAACAATCTTTGGAATTATAAGTTTACTTGGAATCCTAGAAATGTGGTTCTTGCAGGCCAAGGCGGTGCTGCAGAATTTATTCAGGAAGGAAAAAACAAGTACATCCCATATCATAGGCTCTTTAGACGAACTGAATTTATTGAAATCGAAGGCCACGGAAAATTTGAAGTGTATGCGAATCGAAATTCTTTAAAATATCAATCAATTTATGGCTTAGACAACATTCTAACCTTGTATCGCGGAACAATTAGACGCGTTGGCTTTAGTAAAGCTTGGAATATGTTTGTTCATTTGGGAATTACAGACGATAGCTACACCATTCCAAATTCTGAAAATTTATCGTATCGAGAATTCATAAACTTATTTTTGCCCTATTCACCAACAGATTCCGTGGAGTTGAAATTTCGTCATAGTTTGAAAATTGACCAAGACGATTTGATGTGGGAAAAACTGTTGGATTTAGACATTTTTAATGGCGAGAAAGTTATTGGAATTAAAGATGCATCTCCTGCAAAAGCACTTCAGAAAATATTAATGGACAAATGGACACTTGCTGAGAACGACAAAGATATGATTGTAATGTACCACAAGTTTGGATACGAACTTAACGGAAAAAAGCACCAAATAGACAGTAATATGGTCGCTATTGGCGATGACCAAACCTTTACTGCCATGGCGAAAACGGTAGGTCTTCCTGTTGCTATTGCAGCACTTAAAATTCTGAATGGTGAAAGAGGTATACGAACCAATCTTGAAGGAATTAGAGCAATTCGGAATCAATTTTATTGAAACCGAATCAGATTATATAGGTTATAATCCGGCGCGTGCGGAAGGCTAAAGAGCGCTGAACTAAATACACAACTACTTGAACAAAAGTGATGCTAAAGATTAGCCAACAATATTGATAATCTTACCTGGCACTACAATTACCTTTTTAGGCGCGCGACCTTCCAAATAATGAGCGGTCTTCTCATGCGCCATTACAGCAGCCTCTATATCATCCTTAGACATATCTAAGGGTAATTCCATCATAAAACGCATCTTTCCATTGAAAGAAACCGGATACTCTTTTGAACTCTCCACCAAACGTGAAGCGTCGAATTTTGGATATATCGCAGTAGAAATACTATCCATATGTCCAAATTTACTCCACAATTCTTCTGCAACATGTGGTGCATATGGAGAAATCAATACCACTAAAGGCTCTAATACATCTCGGTGTTTACATTGTTGTGCTGTTAGTTCGTTCACGGCAATCATAAAAGTAGAAACCGAAGTATTAAAGCTAAAGTTCTCGATGTCTTCTTCTACTTTCTTTATGGTTTTATGCAAAATCTTCAAACTCTCTTTAGAAGGACTCTCTTCAGAAACTGCAAAAGATTCATCTGCTCCAGAATGATATAAACGCCAGAGTTTTTTCAGAAAAGAATGTACCCCGCTCAATCCTGAAGTACTCCAAGGCTTGGCTTGTTCTAATGGACCTAAGAACATCTCATACATTCTAAGCGTATCGGCTCCGTAGCGCTCACAAATATCGTCTGGACTAACTACATTGAACTTCGACTTAGACATTTTTTCAACCTCTCGGGAAACTTTAAAGCTTCCGTCTTCCTCAGTAACAAATTCAGCATCTTTAAAATCCTCACGCCAATTTTTGAACGCTTCAATATCCAATTCATTCGATGAATTTATCAAAGAAACATCTGCATGAATTCGCTGTACTTTTTTATCTATAATTTGGCCTTCAGAAATAAAGGTATTAGATTCTTCCAATCTTGAAACAAAAGCACTCTCCCCCAGAATCATTCCTTGATTTATGAGCTTTTTAAAAGGTTCTTCAACCTTTAAAAATCCGCGGTCATATAAAAATTTCACCCAAAACCTACTGTATAATAAATGCCCAGTAGCGTGTTCGCTTCCACCTACATACAAATCTACACTCTCCCAATATTTCATAGTCTCCTCAGAAGCTAATGCCCCATCATTATGCGGATCCATATATCTGAACATATAACAGCTACTTCCCGCCCAACCAGGCATGGTGTTGAGTTCTAGCGGAAAAATTGTTTCGTTATTAATAAGCTTATTGCTAACAACTTTATTCTTTTGAACGTCCCAAGCCCATACATCGGCACGTCCCAAAGGTGGCGCACCATCTTCGGTTGGGAGGTATTTTTCAACTTCGGGAAGGCTTAATGGCAAATGCTCCAAATCAATCATCTGTGGCAAACCATTTCTATAATATACTGGAAATGGTTCACCCCAATAACGTTGTCTTGAAAAAACAGCATCACGCAAGCGATAGTTGATTTTACCTGCGCCAATTTGCTTGGCTTCCATAACTTCGATTACATTTTGAGTTGCGTCCTCATATGACAATCCGTTTAAAAAATCGCTATTAGTAATAACAGTTTTGTCTTTATTTGAAAAGGCTTCTTCAGAAATATCAACCCCTTCAAAAATATTAGGGATTGGTATACCAAAGTGCTTCGCAAAGTCATAATCTCTTTGATCTCCACAAGGCACACTCATCACCGCTCCAGTTCCATAACCCGCTAGCACATAATCTCCAATCCAAATTGGAAGCTTTTCGCCTGAAAACGGATGTATTGCATAGGCACCTGTGAAAACACCACTAATAGTTTTGACATCTGCCATGCGTTCCCGTTCACTTCGCTTGGAGGTAGCTTTAATATATTGAGAAACTTCATAGCGTTGTTCCATCGTGGTAATGCGATCCACCAATTCATGTTCTGGCGCCAAGGTCATAAAACTAACCCCAAAAATAGTGTCTGGACGTGTTGTAAACACTTCAATTTTCGCAAATCGTAATGCATCATTTGTTACATCTACCTTGAAAGAAACGCTTGCTCCTTTGGATCTACCTATCCAATTGGTTTGTGAATCTTTAAGTGACGGTGGCCAATCAACTGTCTCTAATCCATCCAGTAAACGTTGGGCATAGGCAGTAATCCGCATGCTCCATTGCTTCATTCGCTTTCTCACCACGGGAAAACCGCCACGTTCAGATACGCCATTGACAATTTCATCATTAGCCAATACAGTTCCTAATTGCGCACACCAGTTTACTTCGGTTTCAGCTAAATAGGTTAGCCTATATTTTAATAAGATTGTCTCTTGTTTTTCTTCGGAATATTCATTCCATTGGTCACTTGTAAATTCGGCTACCTCATAACCGCATTCAGAATTGACGTTCTTATTTCCTTCTTCAGCAAAAAGGTTAACCAATTCAGAAATTGGAAATGCTCTCTCATGTGTTTTGCAATACCAGCTTTCAAATAATTGAATGAATATCCATTGTGTCCATTTGTAATAATCAGGACTTGAGGTGCGTAATTCTCGACTCCAATCAAATGAAAACCCAATTCTATCCAGTTGTTTTCTATATCCCAGAATAATATTTCCCTGATTGTCGATACCACCTTCAATATTCACTTTGGTGGTCTGCGCGGGATGTTGCCCAGTCTGTATTGCATATTGTTCAGCAGGGAGTCCAAAGGAGTCATATCCCTGTGGGTGCAATACATTAAAACCTTGATGCCTTTTATAACGCGCATAAATATCACTGGCGATATATCCTAGCGGATGCCCAACATGCAGACCAGCTCCAGAAGGATAGGGAAACATATCAAGAACATAGTATTTGGGTTTGTCTGTTTCATTTGACACATGGAAGGTTCCATTTTCTGCCCAATATTTCTGCCACTTGGCTTCAATTTCGTTAAAGTGATATTTGCTCATCTGTGTCATTTATTACCGCGTAAATTTAAGGCTTCTACAAGGAAGTGATGCGAATAATTCTAAAAAATTGGAAGCAATAACTTCTTGAAATATACGACCCCGGTCAAGAAATTTTAAAGTCGGAACACATATCGATTTTTAGAAAATGTAATTCAAAAGTAAGTGTATTATAACAATTTGGAAACTTTCAGCGTTGTTTGGTTGTAGCTTTGAAAATCATTGTATTTTTACAAAACAAATTGTCCCTCTATGGCATCTTCATTCGAAACCTATCAAAAAAGGCGACTTATTTCTTCTTACTTCTCTGTAGTAATTAGTATTTCATTAGTATTATTTTTACTTGGGCTATTAGGCTTACTGGTTCTAAACACAAAGAAAGTAGCTGATCATTTTAAGGAAAAAATTGCACTAACAGTCTATTTAAAAGACAGCGCCAAAGAAGTAGAGATAAAACAATTAGAACAAAGTTTAGCGCTTGCCGAATACACTAAAACGGCTAAGTTTATATCCAAAGAGCAGGCAGCTGAAGAGCATACTGCCGTTATTGGTGAAAATTTCATGGAGTTTTTAGGTTACAATCCGCTACAAAATAGCATCGACGTTTATATGCTTGCAGATTATGTTTCCCCAGAAAAAATGGAAGAGATCAATGTAGAATTGATAGCGAAAGATTTTGTTGATGAGGTAATCTATGACAAGCCGCTTATTGCGCTTTTAAACGATAATGTGAAGAAAATTAGTCTGTGGGTATTAATTATTAGTAGCCTTTTCACCTTTATAGCTGTCTTGCTTATAAATAGCTCCATAAGACTATCCGTTTACGCGAAACGCTTTACCATTAAAACAATGCAGATGGTTGGCGCTACCAAACGATTTATAAGACGTCCTTTTATATGGAAGAGCGTTCGCCTTGGAATGATAGGAGCAATTTTAGCAATGATAGGGATGGGCTTGGTCTTATTTTATCTGAATAAAACCTTCCCCGAACTGCAGTTACTAGAAGATAAAGTGCTTCTAATTGCCTTATTTGTTTTCATCTTTTTAATGGGCTTATTCATTACTTGGATTAGTACGTTTTTCGCAACGCAACGTTTTTTAAACCTGCAAACAGACGAATTGTACTATTAAAAATTATGAAAAAGAAAAACTTAAAAACCACCCCGGGAGGTATCTTGTTTTTAATGACAATCTATAATCAATTGCGGCTTGGAAACGCAGCGTATCACGGAAGATCTTACTAAGGCTATTTTAAATAAAAAAGTTACCTTGCAACTCTATAAATTCAAGTTTAGAATTGAGAATAAACAAGGTTCTTAACGCGCAATTGAGGACAATATGATCTTTACAGCATTTAAATAAATATGGGAGAGCAAAAACGAAAACAAGAGGCCAAGAAAGTATATTTTACGTTCGAACGTAAAAACTATGTGTTCATGCTAATTGGCGTGGCTTTTATCCTTATTGGCTTTATGGTTATGATGGGTGGTGGAAGCGACGACCCGAATGTTTTTAATCCCGAAATTTATAGCTGGAGACGTATTCGTTTGGCCCCTGCTCTTATCCTAATTGGTTTTGGAATCGAAGTCTACGCAATTTTACTAAACCCCAATAAAAAAGACTAAGCCATGGATGCATGGGAAGCCATTGTACTTGGTGCCGTTCAAGGTTTTACCGAATTCTTGCCCGTTTCTTCCAGCGGTCATCTAGAACTTGGAAAAGCAATTCTTGGAGACAACTCACTTCCTGAAGATAGCCTGCTATTTACCGTAGTTTTACATTTTGCCACCGCCCTAAGCACCTTGGTTGTCTTTAGAAAAGATGTTTGGGGAATTCTTATCGGACTCTTTCAGTTTAAGTGGAATAAGGAAACAAAATTTTCACTTAAAATTATCGTTTCAATGCTCCCCGCTGTCCTAATAGGCCTGTTCTTTGAAGAAGAACTTGAATCCTTTTTTGGAGGCAATATTGCCTTCGTGGGTACGATGCTAATTTTGACCGCCATATTACTTTGGCTCGCAGATAGAGCAAAACATACCGGACGGAAAGTTAGCTTTGGTAATGCATTTATTATCGGGATTTCACAAGCAATTGCTATCCTCCCAGGTATATCCAGAAGTGGCGCAACAATTTCAACCTCTGTACTCTTAGGAAATGATAAAAATAAAGCAGCACGTTTCTCTTTCCTTATGGTTGTCCCACTTATATTCGGAAAGATAGCAAAAGAGATATTTAGCGGAAAATTATCTTCGGAAACAGTCGATTTCACTACAATGGGTCTTGGTTTTATTGCCGCTTTTATTTGTGGCCTTATTGCCTGCACATGGATGATTAGACTGGTGCGTAGCAGTAAATTAAGCTATTTCGCTATCTATTGCTTGCTAGTTGGTCTAACCGCTATTATCATAAGTTTTTATAATTCATGAAAACAGTAGAAGAATATCTAGAAGGACAAGTTCTCCTAATCGACAAACCTATAGAATGGTCGTCCTTTCAAGTAGTAAATAAAGTGCGCTGGTTGATTCGGAAGGAATTCAATCTGAAGAAATTAAAAGTAGGTCATGCCGGAACCTTGGATCCTCTCGCTACAGGTTTGCTTATTTTGTGCGTTGGAAAATTCACAAAAAAGATAGATACGTTTCAGGCTCAGCACAAAGAATATACCGGGACTATCACCTTAGGCGCAACTACAGCAAGCTATGATCTTGAAACCGAAATCGATCAAAAGTTTTCGCTTGACGGACTTACTTCGGAAAAAATATATGCGGCTACTGAGCAGTTTGTAGGTGATCTCATGCAACGTCCTCCAATTTTTTCTGCCCTGAAAAAAGATGGAAAGCGATTGTACGAACTCGCACGAAAAGGTGAAACCGTTGATATTCCTATGCGGAATATTCACATTTCCGCCTTCGAAATAACAAAGATTGACTTACCTAACATTGACTTTAGAGTGGCCTGCGGTAAGGGAACTTATATCAGATCACTTGCCCATGATTTTGGTAAAGCATTAGCATGTGGCGGACATCTTTCTGCACTCCGAAGAACCAAAATTGGTGATTATAGCGTCGCTAACGCATTTGACATTGCTGCATTTGAAGCCCAATTCATTGATAATTAAATCATAATTATCAATTCAATTATATTTTGTGTGTTTTTATAAAAAACAGCTTTGCAGCCACCTCAGAAAACGGCTGCCTTATCGATAGCTAAAACTTCATGATTCACCTCTAAACGAGTCGCAAAAAGACAAGTAGGGTATATCAGCTAGTCTTCCGGGGCAACAGCGTTAGCCAATTAGCGTTGCTAAATCTGCAGCTATAGTTTTCCCCTTGTCTTTGTTATACCATACTTGTAAGTCACGCTTAAATTCAGGAGTCAGCGCTCCGTGTTCTTTCTTAAAATCCTCAACCATTGCAGCTGCTATTGAAGGCCTTGGGCCCCACGCATTACTAATTTTCTCTGTCTCGTTATTTAAAACGATCAGCTTAGGGATAGACATCGCATCATTAGTTAAAAACAGATTCATTAATGCTAAATTGTCATCTCGGAGCGCTACGCGAAACGCTATATTCGGGCTTAGTTCTGTCAAGGCGTTCATCATAGGCATGGATTGTGCTGCATCACCACACCAACTTTCTGTAAGTACCAGCCATGTCTGATTTCCATTAAAATTTTCAAAGGCTCGTTTTATTTCCGAAGGAACAATAGTGGTCTTATCCAAGCGCCTCAAGCGAGAGTCGTTTAACAAGGTATATTGGGCAAGGGCCTCTGTCTGTTCGGGACCTGAGCTAGTGCCTTCAGAAACATGTTTGGATACTAATTCTCGGTATTCTAAATATGATAAAGAATCAGAAATTGTCTCATTATATCTTGAAACAT
This sequence comes from Candidatus Latescibacterota bacterium, assembly GCA_047615425.1. GTDB lineage: Bacteria > Bacteroidota > Bacteroidia > Flavobacteriales > Flavobacteriaceae > Patiriisocius. Next base: position 24,639 of record JBLHGH010000002.1, on the reverse strand, counting down.
CATTCGTGATTGTAGGTTGCGCTATATTTTCCATAGGCATTAAGACGAAAGAGTTTTTAAAAACTTACTATCTTTAAAATATGGAAAACCAAAGATGCGGGTGGTGTGGAAATGATCCCTTGTATATTGCCTATCATGATACAGAATGGGGGGTGCCCGTTTATGACGATGCAACGCTATTTGAGTTTCTAATTCTGGAAACTTTTCAAGCAGGATTAAGCTGGATAACCATTTTAAGAAAGCGGGAGAATTTTAGATCGGCTTTTGATGAATTTGACTATAAAAAAATTGCGGACTACAAACAGGATAAAATTGATTCACTTTTGCAGGATGCAGGAATCATAAGAAATAAACTCAAAATAAACGCAACTATTAGCAACGCCCTATTATTTATGGAGGTTCAGAAAGAGTTTGGAAGCTTTAGTAAATATATATGGGCTTTTGTTGATGGCAAGCCAATTGCCAATGCATTTAAAACTTCAAAAGAAATCCCCCCTAATACTGCCTTAAGTGATCGTTTGAGTAAAGCCTTAAAGAAAAGGGGCTTCAAGTTTGTGGGTACAACCGTTGTCTATGCGTATATGCAAGCTACCGGAATGGTCAATGACCACGGCACTAGTTGCTTTCGATATAGGGAAGTTTAGCCCATAGTTAGACCCCAACTCTAAGAAAAATAGACGCGCTTTTAAAAGCTGTTTGTAACAAAACTTTAAAGTTTTATCTGTTGGCTCCTCAAACCTTAATAAGGCTTAAGCTATCTATTAGTGTTTGATTACTTTTTTAGTAACGCTGCCAAATTCTCCTGAAAACGTAATTAGAAGCACTCCTTTCCAATGATCTTGCAAAGGAAGCTCCATAGTTCCGTTAACATTTGCAACGGTTTGAAATGCCAGTTGTTGGCCTAGCGCATTGAAAATTTCGATATTCAATTGACCAGCATTTGTTAGATTAACAAAGACATTTCCGTTTGTTGGATTCGGGAAAAGTGCAGATATTTTATTTGCTACATTATCTTCAACGGATAAAATTTCAGTATTAATAGTCCAATATCCCTCAGGTGCTACAATTGGGCGGGTCAGCGATTTACCAGAAGTTGCTTCTGCCCATATATAATACTCAACGGCGTCGGGATCAGTACCGAAAACTAAATCGGCAGTCCAATCATCTCCACTAACCAATGTCATTGGGGTTTCATTATAATTAGCTGCACCTACCTCTCTCCAAAACACTTTAGCTTGATTAATTCCAGAGATATGCTTTATCATTGCATCGATTGGCACTGTTGTGTTAGCATCAGCGAAAGGTACGGGCTGGTGCACAATCCAAAGTGGTTCTTCTACACCAATTGTGTGCGTGATGCAATGAATTGCCCCAACAAGAGAAATAAGATTTTCTCCTGGATTATCCACATCAATCCCAACGATATTATACCCAGGCATCATTTCTTCCCATTGCGCAAGGGCTGCGGCGTCAACTTCAGGACGATATAAAGGCAATAATATGGTCTTATTGATGAAAATAGAGTTCGTATAATTTCTATAATAACCACCATTGTCTGGGTAATTTCCTCCTGAACTTGGAGGTGCAGGAATCCATTTTATTTTGTAGGGTGTCCCAAATGGAGATTGAAAATTGTTCAACACATAGTTAATGTTTGCTTCAATTTGGGGACCATCTGCCACCCCTTCTGGGTACTGACTCACAAGAAGCGTCTCTTCATCAAGTAACTTAAGGTGCATATCAATATGATTAATAACATCGAACGGAAGCGGCGCCATTTTGATATAGGTTTCAATACCCATATAGTCTTCCATAATTTGATCAATCTCGGCTTCGGTTTTAGGAGTAACACCATACGGGTTTCCAGGTGCATTTTCATTCAGAATTAATTCTGAAGCAAAAGCATTTCCAAGTCCGTCACTCATAAAATTACCTCCAGTATTTACCAAATCCGCAGTACCTGAATCTGTTGTATAAAATGGCGTGCTAGTAAAGTTAGCATGCTGAAGCGGCATCACATCATCTGCTGGTCTAGGCCTGTTATAAACCCAATCAACCATTCCACGCTCACCAACATCATCTGAGTAAATGGTGTTTCCGCCATAATCGCGTATCCAGATGCTATTCCAAGGAACATCTATAAAAGACACATTGGCAAGGTCTACTCCGCTTGAAGTGAGCAGACTGGACACTGAATTTTGATTCTGTGTAGTAATAATCACTTTGCATTCGTTCACGGCAGCTGCCACAATTTGCGTTAAAATATTCGGAAAATTTGGCTGCCACGTTATAACAAGATACTCTACCTCTTCCCATTCAGCCATCGTTCTCACCGGTCCTGTGGGCGGTGGCCCTGTTTGCGACCTTGAAAACTGATATTCAGAAAGTAATTGTTTCTCTACTTCGGTTAATCCTTTTGGAAGAACTTCTGTTGATTGAGAAAAGATTGTTGGAGTATAAAGGGCTAAAAATAAAGTTAGCAGAAAAATTGGATAGCGTGATTTCAATTTAGAATGTTTTAGGTGCCCACTAATATACATTATTATAGAGGTTTAGTCCAAATCTTTAACACAGTGAAACTATAGGTGTTTTAGGAATTCTTTACGTGGTATTTCTAAAGCTCCTAGACTAGCTAAGTGTGCTGTGTGCATTTGACAATCAATGAGTTTATACCCGTCGGCTAACAGCTTATTTACAAGAAAGTAGAAACCTATTTTTGAAGCATCTGTTTTGGCGCTAAACATGCTCTCTCCGCAAAAAACACGCTGCGTTCTTAGATTAACCCCATATAGACCACCTACAAGTTCATTGTCAAGCCACACTTCTACTGAAATAATATCACCCCGTTCAAATAACCCGATGTATGCTGCGATCATTTCATCAGTGATCCAAGTACCATCCTGTCCTGCCCTTTTTTTTAAAGCGCATTGTTTAATTACTTCCTCAAAAGCGGTATTAAAAGTAACTTTAAATGCGTTCTTTTTTATTTGTTTCTGAAGGCTCTTCGACACTTTTAAATCCTTGGGGAAAAGCACCATTCTCGGGTCTGGGCTCCACCAAAGTAGCGGTTGTCCTTTTTCATACCACGGAAAAATCCCTGACTGATACGCCAACCAAAGGCGCTCCATAGATAAATCCCCACCTACGGCTAAAAGCCCTTGAGAATCTGCTTCCGAAGGTTCAGGAAACCATATAGTGGTGTCTATGTAATACATCAGAAAAGTAATAATCCTAGAATAAATACAACCATCCCTAAGAGCATCACCAACAAGGTGTAGGGCAGTATTTCACGAGCTTTCAGTTTCGTTATCCCCAATAAAGGCAAGGCCCAAAAAGGCTGAAGCATATTCGTGATTTGGTCACCATAAGCCAATGCCATAATAGCTTTTGGTAGTGGGACTCCTAATTTTAAAGCAGATTCAACTACAATAGGCCCTTGAACTGCCCATTGCCCTCCTCCGCTAGGAACAAATATGTTCACCAATCCCGCGCTGAAGAATGTAAAAATTGGAAGTGTCATAGGTGTTGCGATGGACACAAAGAAATCTGAAATCTGCACCACCATCCCACTTTCTCGCATGATTCCCATAATCCCAAAGTAGAGGGGAAATTGAATTAGAATTCCGCTTGCTCCTTTAATCGCCTCTTCTACGGCTTTCAAAAAATTCGCAATACTCCCATGCAGCATCAAAGCCAAACCAAGCATAAAGAAATTAAGTAGATTAGGTGTTATCTTCATTGTCATTATAGCCTCAAAATACTGATAGAAAAATGCTGTCAAAATAACCCCGCCAAAGAAAATTCCGAAGTATTTAGAATGATCTAAACGTTCCGCCCCTTTTATTTGTTCTAGACCTGCAACATTACCAGAATAAATAGGCAAATTTGTGGCCTTAGGAATAGACCTTCTTGCAATCACATACAATAGCGATGGCACCAATACAAGTAATATTGCAAATATCCCGAAGTTGGAAGCGCTAAAAACCGTTTGATCAAAGGCTATCGCATTCGGTATTTGGGAAGTTATACTCGTGTCACTTATTCCCGCCATTAAGCTAGCTAAATGTCCGCTTTCAGAAACCTTTAGAGGCGCTGAGCCGCTAATTCCTCCATGCCAAATCATAAGACCTACATATCCTGAGGCTCCAACTAATGGATAATTGATTGGGAAATTGCGCAACTGTGCTGCTTCTGCTACTTTCCTGGCAAGTATAGCACCAAAAATTAGTCCGAGACCCCAATTAAAAAAAGACACTAATAAGGTCGTAGAGCTAATTAACAAGACAGCATTAGAAGTGTTACTAACTAAATTAGTGAGCTTTTCAATAAGAAAATTCATGGGCTTGCTCAGCACTAGTATATGACCTAATACTAAAATAAGCATCATTTGATAGGCAAATACCAGGAGGGCGTTGCTCCAAACGCCATGTTCCCAAAAGGATAAAATGGCAAGAAAATGATTTTCATCTTTAGGCGCTTGTGTAAATAGCAAGGCCATAACCATGGTTACCAATGTCAAGACAATTGCTATTGCAAATGGCGATGGCAGAAACCGTTTAAAAATAGTTTCAATGGTTTTTGTGATGTTCATATTCGTAATAATAGAAAAAGTCTAGACTGTCATTCTGAACTTGATTCAGAACAAATCTAGACTTTAAAATATTAAGATGTTATAAGTCAAGTATTTGCCTTCTTGTTAAAACGGCAAATCGTCATGATCTTCTTCGTTCAAGTCATTCGCAGGCTCAAAAGTATCTACTGGTGGCATTGGCGGCATATCTTGTGAAACAGCTTGATCTGCGTTTTCAACACGCCATCCTGTAATGCTATTAAAATACTTGGTTTCACCCTGAGGATTTACCCATTCACGACCACGCAAATTGATACTGATTTTTACATTTTGGCCAACTTGAAAATTGTTCATCAAGTCTGTTTTATCCTGAACAAACTCAACAAGGATATGCTGTGGATATTGTTCTTCTGTAGTTATAACCACTTCTCTCTTTCTAAAACCATTGTTTCCGTAGGTTTTAGTCTCGTCTATCATTTTAATCTTTCCTGTAACTTCCATTGTATATACTGTGTTTGGTGTTTTATTTTATATTCCTTTGGCTAATAAGACGCTCCACGCGCCCTCCATATTATTATCACTAATTAGCTGTTGCGCCGCAAGATGACGTTCTTCTACACTTCCTGATGCAACAACATATTGTATCGTTTCAGAAGCTGAACTGATGAAGCCATTGACATATTCTTCCGAAGGAAATTGCTCTACATTAGCTAATAGCCCTAAATTATTTCCTGTTAAAACCTTACTATTCCGTACTTCTATTGGCAGCGCATCTACTCCAATGCCCAATGTTGCTAATGGTTTTGGAACTTCAAAAAGGCCTTCTTTTGCTCTACTGTACCAATTTCCGCCCATACGTGCTACCGTATCAATTTTAAGTGGATCTATTTTTCTTTCGGAATCTAATATCGATTCGTTGATGTGCAATTTCACTACTTCAGCAATAATGAGATTCCCCGCACCACCTTCACTCCCAAGCGCAATTACTTCGTTTACTTTACACTCAAACTGAATAGGCGCTTCCGCAACTCTTGGAGCCTTAATTTTTTCCGAAGCAACTTCAGTAAAACCAGCCTTTGTAAATTCATTTAAATTTTTAGCATATTCAGCAGAAGCCAAAGACATTTGTTGCACCATAGCATAACTCACAATGTTTATAACTACCTCTTTGGTTTCCAGAATATTCTCCAAAGTATGCTTGGTTGTATTATCCCGAACACGTCTCGCAGGAGAAAAAATCATGATGGGAGGTTTGGCACTAAAGACATTGAAAAAGCTATAGGGGGCCAAATTTACATTGCCCTCACTATCAACGGTACTCGCAAAACAAATAGGCCTAGGCGAAACTGCTCCAAGCAAATAGCCATGAAGCTGTCCTGTACTTATATCTTCGGGGTTTAATGAAAGCATCAATGCAAATGTATTTAAACTTCATTGCTTCTAAAAATCTCTTGGCACAATAATATTAACATATTTGCTTTATATTTAACCATCTTCGACATTGTAGTCACGAAGCACTATCTTTTTGAAAAAAAGTACCCTATGCAAATTAGTTCTACGCTCACCCGCTGGCTTTTTATATCTTTTTCATTGTTAATCATTAGTTTGATTTTATGGAATACCTATTCGTTTTTTAATCAGTTAAAAGATAACGAGCGGACGAAGATGCAGATCTGGGCTGCAGCCCAATCTGATTTTCAAGAAATTGGTCTTTCTGCCAGTGGCAGCAATTTGATTTTAGAAGTGTTAAATGGCAACATAACCACTCCTATGATTCTATACAGTCATAAGGAAGACACCTATGATTCAAAGAATATTTCAAATCTTGACGTTGAAGTTAAACATAAAAGAAAGCGTTTAATAACCCAATTTATATCTGAGTACAAACCCATTGAGGTTATTTATAAAGAAGAACTACTCCAAACCATATACTACGGCAACTCCCCCATTATCAACAAGATAAAATACTACCCTGCCTTTTTAATTCTAATCATCTTCCTCTTTATTGCTGCCATTTACTTTTTCAATAAAACGGCAAAATCTGGTGAACAAAACAAGTTATGGGCGGGTATGGCAAAAGAAACGGCACATCAAATTGGAACACCCTTGTCATCTTTAGTTGGCTGGGCAGAAATTCTTAAAAGCGAAGATGTCAATCAGGATTATATTGTTGAAATTGAAAAAGATATAGATCGTCTTGAAACCATTACGGAGCGGTTTTCAAAAATTGGATCCGTTCCAAAATTAGAACGCACAGATCTAGTTGCCGAAACACAAACATCTTTTGATTATTTAAAAAGCAGGAGCTCCAAGCTTATTAACTTTGAGTTGCGAGTTCCTGAATACCCTATTTATGTAGATTTAAATCCGCAACTTTTTAGTTGGACTATTGAAAATTTGGTAAAAAATGGTATTGATGCCATGAAAGGTAAAGGTGATATAAGTATTACCATCGAAACCACATCTAAAAATGCACTGGTTCGTGTCACTGACAGTGGCAAAGGCATTTCGAAAAAGAACTTTAAAAAGATGTTTAAGCCAGGATTTACATCCAAAAGGCGCGGTTGGGGGCTAGGTCTTTCTTTGGCAAAACGTATCATCAACGAATACCACAAAGGGAAAATTAGAGTTTTAAGAAGTTCTCCAGGAAAAGGGACTGTGATGGAAATATCCTTGCGACAAAGACCATAAGTATGGAAAAGACAAGGCACATTTTACATACGGCAAAACTCGCAAACAATTGCCCAGAGTGTTACCGTGCAGATGGACTGGAGTTCACTTTTTTACAGGAAATGAAAGAAAACATCCTTCTTAAGCGTCCAGCGAAGTATCTTGACGAAGCTTTGTTTTGCACAAATTGCGACACCATTATTTACCCCGTAAATTGGAATCTAGATATTGAACGCGTTCGTAAATATAACCTGAAGCTCGCGAAAGAAAAAGGCCTCAGCACCACTATAAAAAAGTCATCTTATATTCTAGGAATTGTAGCTGTTTTCATAGTAGTAGGGCTCATTTATTACTTCACCAAAAAATTAATCTAGATTTTGCTGGATACTCGCGGCAAGAGCAATAAATACTTCAGAAGTAAGGGAAACTTTGTGCTGAAAAGTCATTTCAGACATTGTATTTAAAGGAATTAAGTGCACATGAACATGTGGAACCTCTAGCCCAATGACCGCCATTCCAACACGCTTACAAGGCACTGTTTTTTCAATAGCTTTTGCCACCTTTCTTGAAAATTTCATCAACTTTATATAGCTATCCTCTTCAAGGTCAAATATTTTATCAGTTTCTTTTTTAGGAACACAAAGCGCGTGCCCTTTTGCGTTTGGGTTGATATCCAAGAAAGCAATGAAATCTTCCGTTTCTGTTATTTTGTAACAAGGAATTTCACCAGAAATGATTTTTGTGAAGATAGATGCCATGGCTAGTCTCTAGAGATATCAATAATTTTAAAATTCATTACGCCATTTGGAACCTGGATTTCTGCAAGGTCACCTACCTCTTTTCCTAAAAGGCCTTTGCCTATTGGCGAATCAACCGAGATTTTCCCAGTTTTTAAATCGGCTTCACTCTGTGCCACCAATTTATAGTTCATCTCCATCCCGTTTGATTCGTTTTTAATCGTTACGGTTGAATGTATTAGTGCTTTAGACACATCTAACTGTGATTCATCTATAATACGTGCGTTAGCAGCGGTTTCTTCAAATTTTGAAATGCGCATTTCTAGCATGCCTTGCGCCTCCTTAGCGGCATCATACTCAGCATTTTCGCTTAAATCACCCTTATCCCGAGCCTCGGCAATAGCCTGCGATGCCTTCGGACGCTCAACATCTTTCAGTTGATTCAATTCGTCTCGTAGCTTTTTCAATCCTTCAGGAGTATAATATGATACTTTGCTCATAACTTCATCGTTGTATTCTTATAACATTTTCATTATTTTGAATTCATCTAACATCAGCATTGATCTGCCATTCAGAATTAAACAAAAAAAATCCCATGCACGACGGGATTTGTTTATCAAATATACGAAAAAATACTAATTTGCGTATTTGTTGTACTTTTATCGTCAAAATAATTGCATCTATGAAAACCCTTTTTGTCACCCTTTTTTTAGCAATTTTACTTGTTTCTTGCAAAGAAGATGACTCCCCAAGAAATAACAACCCAAATCTTATAGATCCAGTTGTAAATGTTACCCTGAATTTAAACCTTCCAGAGTATAATCCCCTAAAATTCCCCGGTAATAGTATTGTACTTAATGGCCAAGGGATTAGCGGAATTGTTGTTTACAACATCAACAATGATCTTTATACTGCACTTGAGTTAAGCGACCCCAATCACCCTACAAATAATTGCTCAAAAATGACTGTAGCCGGTCCCATCGCTACTTGTCCTTGTGAAACCGACACCAATGAATACTTCATAACTTCTGGACAACACACCACAGATGAAAATCTCTATCCTATGCAACCATACTACGTTATTCGCACAGGAGACAATATCAAGATTACGAATTAAATCAATACTAAAATTTTACGGTAGCACCTAACAAAAAGTTGGTCGTTGCCTGAGGATAGAATCCTGCACCTTCAACAGTAGTAATAGTATCTGGCTCGCTAAAATCATCAACATAGGTGAAGAAATAGCCGTTAGACACGTATGCCACATTGAAAACATTGTTCACCAAAGCCGAAAACGCGATTTCCCGCACAAATGGCACTTTTTCTAGTGTATATGTAATATTCACATCATTGATGAAATAACTGTCTAATCTTGAAACTTCACTGTCGATATTACCCATGAATTGCTCCCCAACAAATTTACTTAACAGTCCAATATTCAGTCTATCAAGCGGTTCCCAAACAATAGCGTTTCCAACAATTACCGAAGGAGAAAAAGAAATATCAGTATTTCCTAAATTGACAAGCTCACCATCTTTTGAACTGACAAAGTCTTGATTTTTATTAGTGCTTAGTGCAATATTTGGCAAAATCTTCAGATTTTTAAATGCTCGGATTTCCATATCCATTTCCACCCCTAAACGATAACTATTTCCGCTTGTTGCTCTAATGGGAGCCCCAACATCGTCCAAGGCGCCTGTTAGGACCAATTGATCCGTATAATTCATATAAAACAAATTACTGCTGAGGGTTACTTTATCTGACGCAAAACGCCAGCCCATCTCAAAATCATCTAGCTTTTCTGGAGTGAAAATACCCTGTTCAAAATCACTTCTTCGTGGTTCTCTGTTTGCTCTTCCGTAGGAAAAATAAAACTGATTATTCTGATTTAACTGAAAAGCCACTCCAGCCTTCGGGTTGAAGAAGTCATAGCTCACATCTACCGCTAGAGGCACTTTATCTGATGTTAACCCTGAGGTTGTATACTGAATAAAACGTCCTTGTAAATCTCCAAAAACATCCCACTGATCATTGATGCGGTAGGTTGCCTTTCCGAATAACGTAAATTCTATTTTTTCGCCATTTCCGGAGTAATATTGATCACGAATTTCTGAATTACCAGCAAATCGAGACCAAATGACTTCGCCATAGTGGTCACCATCATATAAACTATAAAATGCTCCCGTATTAACCTCAAGTTCATTGTTTTTATAATTCACATTCGCATTTATAGCATAAAAATCATTGTCTAACCATCTTCTACGAATCAGGTCACTCTCAGTAACAGCCTCATCTCCAATTTCAACCATTGAAATTCCGTGAAATTCAAGATCAGCATCTTCTTTAAATTGTTCAAAATATCCTCTTCCGTAGGTATAGTTCATGGAAAGGTTACTGCTCCAGCCACCATCATAGCGCTGTGTCCAAAACAACTGGTAGTGGTCTTGTCCATAATTATCTACTTCGTTATCATAAAACTTAACGTTACCAGCGGCATCAGTATACATTCCTCCTGAATTAAAAGTACGATCGTTTTTAAGCGTTTCGCCGTCAATACCATTCCAAGCTTGGTACGTTATTTCACGCCCTCCAAATGTAATTGCCTTAATTAAAGTATTATCGTCTTTGAAGGCTCCGTGTAAGAAATATGACTTCAAGTCGCTAGACGCTCTATCGATATAACCATCACTCTCAATGGCTGAAAGCCTACCAGCAATTTCCAAATGATTATTTAACAAGCCCGTGCTGAACTTCACAGTGTGTTTTCTTGTGTTATAAGACCCAAAAGAATTAGAAATTTCCCCATTCGCATTTTCAGAAACTCCATCCGTAAGCAAATTCAAACTTGCTCCAAAGGCACCACTACCGTTAGTTGAAGTTCCAACACCACGCTGAAGCTGTAAACTTTCTACAGAAGAAGTGAAATCTGGCAAATTGACGAAAAACGTACCCTGACTTTCGGCATCATTAAAGGGAATGCCATTGAGCGTAACATTGACGCGAGAACCATCACTTCCTCTAACGCGCAAGTAGGTATATCCAATGCCAGTACCAGCATCACTTGTTGTAACTACCGATGGTAAATAATTTAGCATGAAAGGAATGTCTTGACCTAGATTCCTAGCAGCCAAGTCCTCCTTGTCCAGGTTAGAATGTGTAATAGGCGAATCTGCCTTTACTCTTACATTTTTAATAAGCACTTCTTCTAGACTCTCAATTTGAGTAGTATCTTGGACTTGAATTTGGGCAGATGCATTGAGAAAAAAACATCCGGCAATAATTGTAATAACTGTAGTTTTCATTCGTAATATGATTAGTTACGAATAAAAGGGGCGTTATTCTGATTTATTATTAAGTACCGGCGTGAAAGCAATATCTCCCTCACGTTTGGCTTCCTTAGCAGCATTACCCGCCCAGGTTCTATGGGTATAATCTCAGCCTTTTGAAATTTTTACATTTTAAAAAGCACCCCTTTGAGATGAGTGACAAAGATAAGACACTTTATGGTTTTACAAATAATTGAGGCCTGTTTTTTAAACAAAAGAATTAAAAGAAGTGTTTAGGCTCGATACAATATCATCTTATACGGGCGTAGATTTCTTGTGCGTATATTACTAGTCTAATTTTGGAGGTTTCCTATTAGTCTTTTTAATGGCCCTGTTCTTTTTGGCCTTAATACGTTTCTCAATTGCACCTTTCGAAGGTTTTGTCTTCTTACGCTTTTTTGCGACTTTCAAATTTGACTTAACCAAGCTTAATAGGCGCTCAATAACAATTGTCTTATTTCGGTGCTGGCTTCTAGATTGTCCACACTGTAAAATGAGAAGTCCAGCCGTGGTGATCTTCTTTGCAAGTTTACTAGTAATAAGTTCCTTTTCAGTTTCAGATAAACCTTCCGAAGAAACAACATTAAAACTGAGCTCAACTTTTGAGGCCGTCTTATTCAAGTGCTGACCTCCTGGGCCACTGCTGCGGATTGCCTTAAAATTAAGCTCCTTTAAGATGACTTCTATTTGCATTAGGCATTGGGTTGATGTTCGCTACTGAGAAGATCCACAACGGTTTTAACGGGATTAAATGTTTTGAGAGGCACATCAACTAAGGCTGTATTCCATTTCGCCATCGCACCATTCCAAAGACCTGGTAATTCGAGACTTTTGAGCGGTTTTCCGCCCTGCGATTTATTACTAATAAAACCACTTTTAGAATCCACAAATTTTGTTAGATCAAACTTACCCCCTTTATAATCTCGTATTCCGCATACGATATCGACAGGATTAAAATGAGTTGCCTCGTTGACAATTCCTTTCTGGAGTTCACTATTTGTATTTATTTGAGCCATTTCAACTATTTGTAAGGTCGTTATGCCCGTTTCTCCTTGGACCCAAAAAGGTCCCCCTCCAGGAGCGCCTGTGTTCTTAACTACACCGCAAACGCGGAGCGGCCTATTGAGGACAAACATCAATTCACTTTTACCTTCAGGAATCCCTTTCACATTGAGTTGGTTCCATATAAAAGAAGTTATTTCGTTTATATGATCCGTCGTTACTTTATTCTTTTCAAGCAATTCTAGATATCCAAATATTTTGTGCTGCAACCAAAGTAATTTACCCGCCAGCACTTTTTTATAATGTGCTATTTCTGGCACATACTCCTTAGCGACAACGTTGTCAATATTTTTTATAAAAATAATATCGGCGTTTACGTCATTCAGGTTTTCTATCAACGCCCCGTGACCAGAAGGACGAAGCACTAGGTTGTTATCTTTATCCCGGAATGGCATATTGTCCTCGCCAACAGCTAGCGTATCTGTTTCTTTCTTCTGAAACGAATAGGATATATGAAATTTTGTTTTGGTCTTTTTACTCACTCTTTTCTTGACAGCTTCGAACTCTTTCTTAAACTTTTCTACATGATTTTCAGAAAAAGTAAAATGAAGGTAGGCGTCTTCTTTGGCTGAAGCATAATAGGCTGTTTCATACAATTGCTCTTCAAAAGCAGTTGCAGCGTACTTGCCGTATTTGTGAAAAAGTATAAGCCCTTTTGGAAGCGCTGCGTAATTTAGCCCTTCCTCTTTTAGTAAGGTTTCAACAAAATAAAAACTTCGTTGACCTATATTTGACCTCTTATAATCCAGATGGTTTTTTCTAATTTTCTTTCTTACTTGGCCTGTAAATGCGAAGTCTTGTAAAGCACTAAAAAAAGCTAAAAGCTCCTTGTCATTGCTATCTTTAAGATACTTTCTGAACTTTTCAACCTCCGGGTCATAGGTGTCCAAGAAGGTGTGTAAAGCCTTAAACATCCTAGTAGCAGCGCCGGATGCCGGAACAAATTTTACAATATCTAATGGCGGCTTTTTTGCATCATACAGGGCTATAAGCTGTTTTTGATCCTCTCGCCCAATAATTCGAATTCCATTACCAACTGACGCAGCAGTTATCACATACATTGGAGGGATTCCCTTTATAAAAGTCTCTAATTGCTTCGCGGCTTTATCAGCCGAAATGCCATGTTCTTTTAATTGAATGAGATCTTTATTAGTCAGCATTTTGTTCTAATCGCAAGCTATCAATAGCTTCGATTGCGCATTGCAATCGAGTGTTATTATTTCCTTTTAAAATTTTGTACGGGAAGTTTTGTTTCACTAATTCTTTCTCAAACATACGAAATAGAGTTGACCTATCATACGGCCTATCTCTTAAATCATCATCTTCCCAAGGAGCATCAATATAAGTAAGAAAGTACAAGTTATATTTATTTTTTAACGCGAAGCTTTCAATTTCTGAAGGACAATAACCATCAAAATAGTATTCAGAATAAACTTTCAATTCGAGTAAATTGGTATCGCAAAAAAGCACGTCATTTGCCAGTTTGCTTATATTATTTTCAGAAACCATTTGTCCACTAGCAATCGGAAGCAAGTCTTCTTTGGTGCAAATCTCTTTGGTAGCATCCCACTTCTCCTGCAAATATGTACGCATATATTCGGGAACCCATTTCGTTTTATAATGTGCAGCCAATGCCTTTGCTAAAGTTGTTTTGCCTGTAGACTCTGGACCAAACAAAACTATTTTTAGGCCGTTTGCTGGCTGTTGTTCAAGTGTTTTTTCCATGCTTTATACCCATAAACTGCAATAACCAAGAAGATTATAAACTGTATACCAGAAAATCCTAATCCCTTAATAAAATATAACGGAATTGAAATAATATTTCCAGCAATCCACAACAGCCAATGTTCAATTTTCTTGTTTGCCATAAGCCACATAGCGGCAAAAAACACACCTGTTGTGAAGGTGTCAAAATAATCTATTATCCGGTCAAATCTATTAAAATATAGATAGACACAAACTACGAAGATGGCTGTTACAGCAAAAATTCCAAGGGCTTTTAAACTATCTTTTTTGTTCATTTTTGTAATCTCAATATGATGACCTTCCACCATTTTAGACCACATATGCCAACCATAAATACTCATAGCCGTATAATATATATTGATGATTAAGTCTCCATACAAGACGAAACGATAACAGATATAGACATAGATTACTGTGCTAATGATACCTGTAGGGTAAACCCAAATGTTTTCCTTTTTGGCCAACCACACACTGGCTACACCAAAAACAACAGCAGCAACCTCCAGCAAAATCATTCCTAGACTAGCCTCTTGGTATGGGTTTAAGAAAAAATCAATTATTTCATTCATAACCCTGCTACCTTAAGATTTTCTTCAAACACAGTTCCCATCACAACCATATCTGCACCAGCATCGTATGCCAATCGTTTCTGTTCTTCTGTTCGAATTCCTCCACCCACAATTAATGGAACGTTGATTGCTTTTTTTACTTTCGAAATTATGTCACCATGAACAGGAATTCTAGCACCGCTTCCGGCCTCCAAGTAAATGAGCTTTGCTCCCATATATTGACCTGCTAATGCAGTTTCTACAATAGCTTTGCCGTTTAATTGCGCCAAGGGCTTTGTGTTACTCACCCGTTCCACGGCAGACACATTACCTCCATCAACTAAAATATAGCCCGTTGGAATTATCTCCAGAGAAGAACTTTGAAGCAATGAAACAGATTTAAGCTGCTGCCCAATCAAATATTCTACATTTCTACCGGAAAGCAACGACAAAAACAAAACCGCATCCGCTTCATTTGTTAATTGTGAATAGTCTCCCGGAAAAAGCAAAACAGGCTTGCTCGTGAAATTCTTGATTTCAAGTACGGTTGCTTTGGTGGCTTCATGGCTTGCCGTACTGCCACCCACAAAAATATGGGTTGTTTCCTTCGGAAGTTTCCGAAGAAATTCTGCCGCAGTATCGCGTTCAAAATCTTCTGGATCAATTAGTATCGCCAACCCTTTATTGGATTCCGTTTTAAGATGAAGAATTGCTTCGTAATACGTCATTTTAGGCAATGTCAGATAAGAGTGCGTAAGCACAAGTAAAACCATCGAATTCTAAAAACCAAACCTTGTACTTAGTTGTCTTTCCATTGAAGCTAACATCTGCGGTGCTTTCCGCGTCTTCCATCCTAAAATCTTCCACGTAAATATGTTGTAAGAAACTAGTCCCTGGCATTGCAAAACTCTTATATAAAGATTCTTTTGCACACCATACCATTGTTAATTTTCGCATGACGGCATCGTCATTAGCAAGGGTTCTATACTCAGATATAGACGTAAATTTATGCGCTATTCTTAAAATCTTAGGACGTTGCATTTCAATATCGATGCCCACTTCCGTAGTGCTCAAAACAATCGCTGAAAACGTAAATGAATGTGAAATAGAAATACAGGTACCATCTTTAAGGTGTGGTTTTCCATTGGAATCATAATACAAATCGAAATCCGTATAGCCCTCAATAGCCAGTAAATGACGGACACTCATAAAGCCACGTTTATGTAAATCGCTCTTCATTCCATCAACTCGGCTCTGGCAGTTTTCGGTTAGTTCAATGCCTTCGGAAAGCGCTTCAAAAGATTCTGAAATCTTCCAAATGAGGACTTTGGAGCTGGCACTAACTGTTATTGTTTTGTAAAGAGGCATTATATTTTAAAGGATATTACGTATTTTTGCAGTCTGAATCTTTTCAGAAATCAATGATAACTCAAATATAGTAATATGTCCACGAAAACAGTGCCATACACGGCGTATAAAGTAAAAGATATTTCCCTTGCAGCTTGGGGACGTAAAGAAATAGAATTGGCCGAAGCAGAAATGCCAGGCTTGATGTCTTTACGCGAAGAATACAAGGACGAACAACCATTAAGTGGGGCTCGAATCGCTGGATGTCTGCACATGACAATCCAAACGGCTGTGCTTATTGAAACCCTACAAGCTTTGGGTGCAGAAGTAAGTTGGAGTTCATGTAATATTTTCTCTACACAGGATCAAGCCGCAGCGGCTATTGCTGAAACAGGAACGCCTGTTTATGCTTGGAAAGGCATGAACGAAGAAGAGTTTGAGTGGTGTATTGAACAAACTTTATTCTTTGGGGAAGACAGAAAACCATTGAACATGATTTTGGATGATGGTGGAGATTTAACAAATATGGTTTTGGACCAGTTTCCAGAATTGGCAGCTGGAATAAATGGGCTGTCTGAAGAAACAACTACCGGTGTTCACCGCTTATATGAACGTGTAAAAAACGGAACACTTCCTATGCCTGCTATCAATATTAATGATAGTGTAACGAAATCGAAATTTGACAATAAATACGGTTGTAGAGAGAGTGCAGTAGATGCAATTCGCCGTGCAACAGACGTGATGTTAGCTGGAAAGCGCGTTGTTGTTTGTGGTTATGGAGATGTTGGTAAAGGAACAGCTGCCTCATTTAAAGGCGCTGGTTCTATTATAACAGTAACTGAAATTGATCCAATTTGTGCGCTACAGGCGGCTATGGATGGTTTTGAAGTAAAGAAATTAGAAACGGTTATTGGGAACGCAGATATTGTAATTACCACCACTGGGAATAAAGACATCGTTCAAGGCAAGCATTTCGAAGCAATGAAAGACAAGACTATTGTTTGTAATATTGGTCACTTCGATAACGAAATAGACGTATCATGGCTAAATGCTAATGCAACGAAAGATGAAATTAAACCACAGGTAGATTTATATAACCTCAACGGTAAAGATATTATTCTTCTTGCTGAAGGGCGTTTAGTGAATCTAGGCTGTGCTACTGGACATCCAAGTTTTGTAATGAGTAACTCATTTACAAATCAAACCCTAGCGCAAATAGAACTTTGGAAAAACGTAGATGCCTACGAAAACCAAGTATATATGCTTCCGAAGTACTTAGATGAAAAAGTAGCCAAATTACACTTGGCAAAAATTGGTGTTGAGCTTACAGAGCTTCGCGAAGACCAAGCTTCATATATTGGAGTAACCGTACAAGGGCCGTTTAAGCCTGAGTATTATAGATATTAATTTTGTCACCCTGAGCATTACCGAAAGAAAATATACTTTTCTTGAAGGTAGCTCGCGAAGTTAGTCGCAGGGTTTCTGACAAAAATAAAATTTAAACCCTCACTTTTCTGTGGGGGTTTTTCTTTATAAGCCTAAGCCCTATAACAAGTATGTTTGTGCCATTGCCTCTATATCTCCCAATTAAATTGGAAGGATGCCAATGCAATCACTATTGCGGCTCACGGCTCACTTTCTACTCATTCCTAATAAATACAAATTCAGCAAAATCATTTGCTTTAAAACTAGTTACAGCTTCAATAATATGATTCTTACTTTTAATGTCAATTTTTACAGTATTCCCACCGATAAGCCCATTATTTAAAGCAATCACTTTTACCCGAGTGTAGTCAGAAGTTAAAGGGATATGGAAATCTTTTTTTTCCAATGTAACCTTATAATCCGAAGCAAACACCTCATCATTGACCATAATCCTAATACGATCACCGTCTTCTTTGCCCGCGTCATATACGGTTATCATGACTTCAGACTCCTTCGAAAAAACATTCAAAACTTCATTTTTTCGAATCACATTCATCGATAGACTATCTAATGAATTTACTAAATTTATTTTCTCCTTTTTCTCTTTTGAAATGAGGATGCTTTTACCAATCTTTCGATCCAATTTAGTAGCCCTTTTCAACATCTTTCCCAAATTCATCAATATGATTTCACCTGAAATACAAGGATCTCCATTATCATATAAACTACTAAAGGCACCCGCAATTTGTTGACGCTCATCAAAGTTTTTTAGCTTTCCTTCAAAATGAACATAGCAGAAATCAACTTGATTGATAGGGGATTTCGTATAAAGAATATCACTTTCATAAAAGTTCAGGCTATTCTCTACATCGTCAAAATAACCCGCTAGTAGGGATTTACTTTCATGAGGTCCACCGAAATCAGTAACTGAATACCCTTGAATTAAACCATCTTTTTCCTCAAAAGATAGGCGATATGAAATAAGAGAAGTGTCATTAAGCTTGAGCGCACCTAAATACTCATGAGTTTGTTGCGCCTGTGCTAAAAAACCAATACTTAAAAAGCAAAATAATAGCTTAGACATATATAAGTTGATCTATTTTTAATCTACCTTACAAGTATAACTATAAAAACCCTCTTAACATGAAATTAAAAATTATTCTAACATTACTGGTAACAGTATTAACATTCACGTCAAGTTATGCGTCATTTCCAGTAGTACGAACTGTAACTAATACAGCAATTTCGAATGTAGACGTTGTGGAAGAAGTGGCACTTACTTCACCTGCTGCAAACTCAATAGCAAACTCTAATACATTTACCACGGCATTATTGCTTTGGCTATTTTTAGGTGGTCTTGCAGCGCACAGATGGTACTTAGGTAGCCCTATTGGATGGAACATTCTTTTTATCTTAACAGGAGGTGGACTAGGCATTTGGTGGATTATTGATGGCATTGATATTATTACAGAAAATTATCCTGGACTATAATATCTCACAATCTAAATAAACCTCACAGCAATGTGGGGTTTTTTTTTGCGCTTATAAATACGGTTCGACAGCCTCTATTATTCTTAGATAATCTTCACAAACCGTGGCAATCTACCATTTCACAAAACGCGTAATTTCTTCATCCTAGAACATGTGATTATAGCCTTTATACCTTACTTATACTTCGCGCGCTACTATAGCCGTAAAAGCCACTAGCATCTTTTATATTGTCAAATACGCAGGCGTATTAATTGGGTAATTGTTATAAACAAAAAACCCTCCCCGCAAAAGCGAGAAGGGTTTATATTGTGATAAAAGTAATTCGCTTACTAAGCCTCGAAAGGAACAATAGAAACGTAACTCTTATTATCTCTCTTCTTTGTGAATTTAACAAGACCGTCAACTTTAGCATGTAAAGTATGATCTTTTCCACCGTATACATTCTCACCTGGGTGATGTGTATTTCCTCGTTGTCTGATGATGATATTTCCAGCAATAGCAGCTTGTCCACCAAAAATCTTTACGCCAAGACGTTTCGATTCTGATTCTCTACCGTTTTTAGAACTACCAACTCCTTTTTTGTGAGCCATTTTGTTTCGGTTTTATAAGGTTAAACTTAAGTGGTTAGCAATTACGCTTTTCCACCGTCTAATTCGTCTTGCCATTTCTTCAACTCATCCCATTTACCGTCAGCAGCTAATTTAGCTTGCTTTGGCCATGTGTCTGTTACGTGGTTTCCACGAACATCTGCAATGATTTCAGAAATTTTATCTGCTTTCGCTTTCGCTAAATCCGCGAAAGTAACAATCCCAGCTTCAATTAATGTTAGAGCAATTTTTGGTCCAACACCTTCAATCTTCTTAAGGTCATCTGCTTTGGCAGCTTTTGGAGCAGCAGCCTTTGCAGGAGCAGCTTTTTTAGCCGGTGCAGCAGCCTTAGCTGGTGCAGCTTTAGTTTCTTTCTTAGGCTCAGCCTTCTTGGCTTCTGCCTTTAGTGCAGCTTTCTTTGCTGGAGAAGCCTTTTCGGCTTTTGCTCCTGAAGCTACAATGCTCTCAATAACAATTTCAGAAAGAGACTGTCTGTGACCGTTTTTCACACGGTATCCTTTTCTTCTTTTCTTTTTGAAAACAATAACTTTGTCACCCTTAAGGTGTCTAACGACTGTTGCTCCAACTTGAGCGCCGTTTATAGCCGGGGCGCCAATAGTAACTTTGTCACCGTCGCTAATAAGAAGAACATTGTCAAAAGAGACTTTATTTCCTTCTTCAGAAGCTAAACGATTTACAAAGACCTTTTGATCTTTCGCAACTTTTAGTTGCTGCCCTGCTATCTCTACAATTGCGTACATAGCGTAACGTTTAATTATTAGTTATTTTATTAAACTTTTATCGAAATAAAAGCCGCCAAGTTTTTTAGGCGGGTGCAAATATAATTTTAAATACTTAAAATGCAAAGTGTTTACAACACTATTTTATAACCCATTACCCTTATTTAAAAGGGATATGTCAATTTCTATTCGACAAAACAACACCGAGCAAAATAACCCCAGCCGCCCCTAATTGCAATACAGTGAAATGCTCACCATCCAATAAGCCCCAAAACAATGCTATTATTGGGATCGTATAGGTGACAGACGTTGCAAATACCGGCGCACTTATTTGAACTAGCTTGTTAAACAGAATCTTTGCAATCCCAGTACCTACGACTGCCAGAAGCACGATATAACCCAAAGCCACGTGTGTTTCTTTTGCCGCAAGTGTTTCTTCAGTAAAGAAATCGGAAAACAGCAACACCACAAAAGCGGGAACAACTAATACTGCGAAGTTGCCTGCCGCTATTGCTACCGCTGGAAGCTCCTGCAGGTGCTTTTTTATAATGTTCACATTAAACGCATAACAAACAGAAGACAGAAGTACAAGACCGCTGTACCAATAATTTTGATCCGGATTTACATCAGAACCGCTCCAGATTAACAAAACACTTCCTATAAGGCCAACGATTACACCCACCAGCTGATTTGCTGAAAAGCCAATTGCAAAAAATGTAGCCCCTAAAATAAGGGCCATAATGGGTGTTGTCGAATTTAATAAGGACGTAATACCACTATCTATTTCTGTTTCGGCAAAGGCAAAAAGGAAGGCCGGAATAAAGGTTCCAATAAAAGCGGTGACAACGAGCCACTTCCAATCTTTTCGAGATATTTTTTTTAGGGACCTAAATCCAATTAGCAATAGAAAGACAGCACCAAAGAGTATTCGCAAAGAACCAAGTTGAAGGGGCGTCAAGCCATCGAGACCTTTTTTAATAAGTATGAAAGAACTCCCCCAAACTATGGAGAGAATGGTCAGATAAATCCACTTGTTTTGCGTGCCTTTCATGAAGTGCACAAAGGTGAGAAATTAAATCTAATTGGGTATTTTTAAATCTGTATTGTAAGTAACATCCCAACGCAGACTTTCCATAATCTTGCGCATATCATTCCGAAGATAAACTACTGCAGGATAAATAGAATCGAAGTTTGGTTTTGCGTCAAAATAAAGCGACCCTAATAAAAAATGATTAACACTATCTGTTACATAGAATTGTGCCTGTGTTGCTGCATTTCCATTGATTTCATAGAACATCCCGTAAACATCATTCTCCGGATTTACAAAAACTTGTTCTGGAATAGCATCAGCTCTACTATTGTGATCGTAGGTTAATTTTTGAGCATCGTATAAAAGAGAATTTAAGTTATCATCTTCAATAGGCCTATATGTGAGATATAATGTGGCGCTCATCCTTGGATAGGATATGTTGAATCCACAATTTCGTTTCTGACTAATCGCAGCGAATTCATTTTTGTCAAACCAGTAAGGGCATGGAAGCTCCATGGGCTTGTATTGGGGCACAGGATACTCCAATCTCAATTTGGCTTCTGGCTTTACAGCAACATCTTCTTCACAGGAGGTAATGAGAGCCAGTAATAAGAATAGCAGGACAATTCGCATATTAGGTAAGAATAGTCAGTTTAATTTGTTTAATGCGCTTATTTTCGAACGCCTCAATAGTAAACGTATAATTATCAAAACTTAGTATCTCATCTTTTCTTGGAAAACCTCTAGAGATCTCCAACAAGAACCCAGCCAACGTTTCGGCTTCACCCTTCGCATCTTCAAATACTCGATAATCGTCAAGACTAATGGCTTTATAAAAATCCTTTAAAGGCGTTTTTCCTTCAAATATATAGTTGCTATCGTCGAGCTTGGAGAAAATTAAATCGTCATCATCGAATTCATCGGTTATGTCACCAACAATTTCTTCAATAATATCTTCCAAAGAAATAAGTCCGCTCGTTCCACCATATTCATCCACAACAATGGCAAGGTGCTTTTTCATTTGCTTGAACTCATTCAGCAAATCGTCCAGTTTTTTATTCTCTGGAACAAAATAAACTTCCCGTTGTAGGCTTTGCCAGTCAAGGGTTTTACTATCGGTGAACGGAAGCAGATCTTTCGCATACAGAATTCCCGTTATGGTATCAACATTATCTTTGTAAACAGGAATTCTAGAATAACCATGCGAAATAATATCAAGCATAATCTCTTCAAAAGAAGCCTCTTCATTCAAAGCAAAAATATCCATCCTAGGTTTCATAACCTGCTTGGTATCTGTATTTCCGAAAGAAACAATACCTTTTAATATTTTCTGTTCTTCTTGGGTGGTATCATCTTCTGAAGTTAGCTCCAATGCCTGCGATAATTGATCAACGGTGATATTCGATTTTTGATTTCCGAATCGCTTTTGAATCGCTATTGTTACTGAGCGCATTGGCATACTAATAGGTGTTAAAAGAACATCTAAAATGTTTATCGGATAAGACATGAAAATGGAAAAAGACACTCTATTCCTACTGGCATAAACCTTCGGAAGAATTTCACCAAAAAGTAAAATTAAAAAGGCAATAACTCCAACTTCTACAATAAAGCGCGCATTAATTCCGAAAAACACCGAATTAATCCCCGCGAATAAAACATCTGTCATCGAATCGAAAAGCAGTACAATAGCAATATTAATAAAATTATTGGCTACTAATATCGTTGCTAAAAGTTTCTTGGGTTTCGTTAGGAGCTTGCGAACTATTTCTAGTTTTTTGGAAGATAATTTCTCTTCTCTTTCTTCTAAATCTGATGGTGCTAAGGAAAAAAAAGCGACCTCAGCACCACTAATAAGGGCTGAACACCCCAGCAGCACAAGCAGAATAACCATACTTGCGATATGTGTATAAGGCAGTAAAGAAATTAACAATAAACTGGGAGGCTCTATATCCAAAGTGTCCTAATTAATTAGACTTAAAATGGTAAATCATCTTCTTCTTGACCTGCCTGAACCTCAACCGGGGTTTGCGCAGGCTGCTGCACCACCTGATTAGACGCTGGTGCTTGCGCTTGACCTTGCCCCATAGCTCCATCTGCTTTTGGCGATAGAAAGGTGAACTCTGTACATTGAATTTCTGTACTGTATCTGTCCTTCCCTTGATCATCTTGCCATTTGCGGGTCTTTAGACGGCCCTCAATGTATACTTTATCACCTTTTTTTAGATACTTTTCACAGATTTCGGCGCCTTTATTTCTAACAACGATATTGTGCCATTCCGTATTCGAAACTTTCTCGCCAGTGGTTCTATTTGTGTATGTTTCGTTAGTAGCCAAAGGAAATCTACCTATACTCCCTCCACCTTCAAAATAGTGCATCTTAACTTCGTCACCTGTATGCCCAATTAGCATCACTTTATTTATTGTCCCACTCATAACTCTATCGTTTTAATCCTAAACACAAAGGTATGTTTTGTGATTTAAATATAATCAAAATATTACGCTTTAAATCCTGAAAATGAAGAAATAAAGTTCGCTATAAGCACAGGAACTGCATAACTTCTGATTTCGGCAATTGGGACGCCATCTTTAAGTGGCTGTACCGTATTTACAATCCAAAAATGGGTGTATAAATGCTGGTGTGAAAGTTTATGTATTACCGCCTCGGTCTTATATAGTGTTATGGAATCAATAGCTATTTTAGCAGTAAAATCTTTAAACTTAGACTCAGCACGCAATTGTTCCAAACTCAGCGAATTTGCGCTTTCAATAAGTGGAAATTCATAGAGCTGTAGCCAAATACCTTTTTGAGTCCGTTGCTTCAAAATTGTTTTGTTTTCTTCGGAAATCACAACCATATAATTAAAGTAACGCTTCTTAACTTTAGCTGCTTTTATCTTAACCGGTAATGCTGTAACTTTTTTCTGCTGAAGCGCATGGCAACTATCACTAAATATACAGCTGCCACAATCTGGGTTTTGCGGAGCACAATGAAGCGCGCCAAATTCCATAATAGCCTGATTATATAACCCTGGTTGCTTTACGTCAATAAGTTGCTGAGCCAGAGCCTTAAACTCTTTAATGCCATTCGTGCTATTTATAGGTGTTTCAATACCAAAATAGCGCGCTAAAACCCGATATACATTCCCATCAACAACTGCCGTAGGTAAGTCAAAGCAAAACGATCCAATCGCGCTAGCAGTATAGTCTCCAACGCCTTTAAGCTTCAACAAGGCCTCATAGGTGTCAGGAAAAACTCCGTTTAGTTCGTTGCTCACAACTTTAGCAGTATGATGTAAATTTCTTGCCCGAGAATAGTATCCTAGTCCTTGCCAAAGCTTTAGCACTTCTTCTTCCGGTGCT
>JBLHGH010000001.1:0-36351 GCA_047615425.1 Candidatus Latescibacterota bacterium | reverse complement strand
AAGTATTGAATGACGTTTTGAGTATTGGTGCCACTACCCGAAGCAAAAATCACAATGCGTTTCTTCATCTATGTTTCTTTGGGAGTTTTCAGAAGTAAATAGTTAAATACCAACAAAAGTAAGGTAATCGGGTTTCACTTCGACTAAAAATGTTTAATTTGGTTTCATCTTTTATAGTAAATATCGTGTTTCTAGTTAAAATATTTTATTTTTGCCACTTAATTAAATTTTAAAAACAAGAATTATGTCAGACATTGCATCAAGAGTAAAAGCTATTATCGTTGATAAATTAGGTGTAGACGAAAACGAAGTTGTAATTGAAGCTAGCTTCACGAACGACTTAGGAGCAGACTCACTAGATACGGTAGAGCTTATTATGGAATTTGAAAAAGAATTTGATATTCAAATCCCAGACGATCAAGCTGAAAATATTGCTACTGTAGGTCAAGCGATTTCATATATAGAAGAAGCTAAATAAAGTACTTCTTTATGGAATTAAAGCGAGTTGTTGTTACAGGCCTAGGAGCCCTTACCCCTATTGGAAATACCGTGTCAGAATTCTGGGACGGTCTTAAAAATGGTAGAAGTGGCTGTGCGCCCATTACTTATTTTGATGCTGAAAAGTTCAAAACGAAATTCGCTTGCGAGCTTAAAAACTTTGACCCATTACAACATTTTGATAGAAAAGAAGCTCGAAGATTAGACCGCTTCGCTCAATACGCTCTTGTTTCAAGTGACGAAGCCATTAAGGATGCTGGAATTAATCTCGACACGGTTGACAAGTTTCGAGTTGGTGTTATTTGGGGAGCAGGAATTGGAGGCTTAGAAACTTTTCAAGATGAGGTAATAAACTTTGCAGAAGGGGATGGAACACCACGTTTCAACCCCTTCTTTATACCAAAAATGATAGCGGATATCGCCCCTGGGAATATCTCTATCAAGCATGGCTTTATGGGACCGAATTATACAACGGTTTCTGCCTGTGCTTCTTCTGCAAACGCAATGATTGATGCACTAAACTATATACGTTTAGGAACTTGTGATATCATTGTAACGGGTGGTAGTGAAGCTGCGGTGACTAAAGCAGGTGTGGGTGGTTTTAATGCCATGCATGCCCTTTCTACTTTGAATGAAAGTCCAGAAACAGCATCAAGACCTTTTGACGCCACACGTGATGGGTTTGTTCTAGGAGAGGGAGCCGGAGCGCTTATTCTTGAAGAGTATGAGCACGCTAAGGAACGAGGGGCAAAAATATATGCCGAGGTTATTGGTGGGGGTATGTCGAGTGATGCATATCACATGACCGCACCACATCCTGAGGGAATAGGCGTAGAGCGCGTAATGATAAATTGTCTCAATGACGCAGGTATCAAGCCAGAGGATGTACATGCCATAAACACACATGGTACTTCAACACCGCTAGGAGATGTTGCTGAACTAAAAGCGATTAGTAAGATATTTGGAGCACATGCCAATCACATTAACATAAACTCTACCAAATCCATGACGGGCCATCTGTTGGGAGCGGCAGGGGCTATTGAAGCCATTGCATCCATTTTGGCAATGCAGCATAATTTAGTGCCACCAACGATTAATCACTCTACAGTGGACGAAAATATTGACCCTTCGTTGAACCTTACTTTAAATGAAGCTCAGGCTCGAGAGGTTAATATAGCCATGAGTAATACCTTTGGTTTTGGAGGACACAACGCTTGTGTTCTATTCAGAAAACTGGATGAGTAAATTACCCATATGGCTTCCATAAAAAACATATTTAGTTCCCGCGGCGCACCTTCCGACGGGAGCTTTTTTTTAGAATTAAAAAAGATATTAGTATTTAAACCAAAAGACATCACACTCTACGAGGAAGCCTTTACGCACAGATCTACCAACGAAAAAAATAGTGAAGGACATTCTCAAAATTATGAGCGTTTAGAGTTCTTAGGCGATGCCATGTTGAGCGCCGTTATTGCATCTCATCTTTTTAGAGAAGTCCCTGGAGGAAACGAAGGCTATTTAACAAAGATGCGGTCTAAAGTAGTAAGCAGAGAACATTTGAATGAATTGGGTCGCGACCTCAATCTCATCGCTTTAGTCAAGACATCCATTCCAACGAAACAGTTCGGTGAAAACATTCATGGAAATGTATTTGAAGCCTTGTTGGGTGCCATTTATTTGGATCGTGGTTATCCATACTGTAAAAAGTTTATAAATAGACGGGTAATTAAACCTTACGTGGATATTAAGAAACTGGAGGGTAAGATTATCAGCTATAAGAGCCTAATCATAGAGTGGTGTCAAAAAAACAAAACAAAATTCAAGTTTGCAGTCTATGAAGACACAGGCGCAGACGCCCTCAAGCATTTTGCCGTAAAACTTCAACTTGATGATAAAGTTGTTGGGAAGGCTCGGGCAACTTCTAAAAAGAAAGCCGAAGAACGTGCCGCTAAAAGAGCGTATTACAAACTTCAGCCAACGATAGACAGCGAAATGGCCTAGGTTTAGCATAAAAACCATATTGTTAACATAGATTTTGCTTAAGAGCCGCCATAGTTTCATAAACAATCCTTAATTTTATACCGAATTTCGCAACAGACCTCCCACTACGTCTTTAGTTGCTCATAATATATTATGGCGCTTCACAAACTTGTATTGGATGACGATTTCTCCGAAGACTACTCAATAGTTGCTATTCACTGCAGTGACGAGGCCTATAAGGTGGCTTTTTTCCTCAATAAATATGTATCTTTGCGGCTTCTCCGATGTGAATTAGACTTAGATTTCTCTAGCAGCGGACTCGATGTTACCTTCCCTTTGTTTCAATTTGAAGATACCTCACAATACACGCACTATCATTTAGTAGGAAACAAGTGTAAGTCAAAAGAAGCTCAAATACAATCAAGCGGCGGACTGTTTGAGGCAGAATCTTCAGAAAAAACGGTTATTACATACCTGCTTCCTGAATTGAAAACAGTTGATTTTTTTCTGAAAATTTCTTCAGATTACAAAGCGGTAGCTCTTAAAAAATTAAGCCTCGCCATCAACGAAATAAAACAAGTCATTTCTGCCTACCCAGTACCATCAGAAACTATAAAATCAAGAAATAATTTAATATTCGACCAATGCCAGATCAAAAGAAAACAAAAATTGTAGCCACACTAGGACCAGCTACTTCTAAGAAAGAAACGCTTAAGCAAATGATTTTGGCGGGGGTTAATGTATTTCGCGTTAATTTTTCACATGCGGACTATGACGATGTAAAAAAGACTATTAAAATGGTTCGTAGTCTTGGGGAAGAACTGGGAAGGAGTACTGCAATTTTAGCCGACTTACAAGGGCCTAAGCTTCGAATTGGAATAATGAAAGAAGAGGTCATAGTTGGGCCAGGAGATATTATTTCTTTCTGTACCGGAGAAGAGTTTGAGGGAACCGCAGCGCGAGTTTATATGAATTATGGCGGTTTTCCGAAGGATGTTAAACCGGGAGAAAACATCTTATTGGATGACGGTAAGCTGATGTTTGAAGTGTTGGAAACCAATAAGAAGGATGAGGTTAAGACCAAGGTTATTCAGGGTGGACCCTTGCGATCACGTAAAGGTGTAAATCTTCCAAATACAAATATCTCACTACCGGCGCTAACCGATAAAGATAAAAAGGATGCAATCTTTGCAATTTCTCAAGAAGTAGATTGGCTCGCGCTTTCTTTTGTGCGTCATGCAGAAGACCTTCAAGAACTGCAGGCACTCGTCGAAAAGCATAGTGAATACAAAATTCCAATTATTGCCAAAATTGAAAAACCGGAGGCGGTTGAGAATATTGACAAAATAGTGGCCTATTGTGATGGTTTAATGGTTGCTCGTGGTGATTTGGGTGTTGAAGTACCTGCAGCTGAAGTTCCACTTATTCAAAAGGAATTGGTGCTTATTGCAAAACGAGCTCGGATCCCCGTGATTATAGCAACACAAATGATGGAAACAATGATTACTTCACTAACGCCAACGAGAGCTGAGGTGAACGATGTTGCCAATAGTATCATGGATGGTGCAGATGCTGTAATGTTGAGTGGAGAAACTTCTGTTGGAAAATATCCAGTTGAAGTGATTAAAACAGTGGCTAATATTTGTAGAAATGTTGAAAATAGTAAACTGATTAGCGTGCCACACGAACCACCAAATATTAGGACCAACAGATATATAACCAAATCAATATGTTATCATGCCGCTACTATGGCGAATGAAATTGAAGCAACGGCAATTTGCACCTTGACAAATAGTGGATATACGGCTTTTCAAATTTCAGCTTGGCGTCCTGACGCCCATATTTTGGTATATACTTCAAACCGAAGAATTCTTTCAAGACTTAATTTACTTTGGGGCGTGAAGTCTTTCTATTATGACAAGTTTGTAAGCACAGATGAGACGGTAGTTGATGTAAACCGAATTGCATACGAAAATGGCTTTGTGAAAAAAGGTGATTATCTAGTTAACCTAGCCGCTATGCCTATTGTTGATAAAGGAATGGTGAATACATTACGCGTTTCTCAGGTATAAATTATTATCACCGTCCTTCAATGTGAAAGACAGTGATAATTTTTGAACAAAAAAAGCTACTTAAGCACTTCCGTTTTTGAAACCTTCATCATTTCACCTTCTTGTGCAATTGTAATGGTTAGATCAAACTTCTCTGATCCATATACATATTCAATTTGTTGTAATTCGTTAGCATTTCGTGTTATTTGAAGCTCACTTTTCCAAACACCTTTTTTAGGCTTGCCGTCAAAGATTGTTTCTTCATTTTCACCCTTTGGATTAGGGAAAGTAAATTCTTTCGGAAAATCAAACAAACGTTGCCCAATGAAGTAGGCCTCGTGCCAAGAGGTTGTTGGGAGCATAATCGTTTCTGTGCGTGCAGGTGCGCTCGCAGTGCCGCCAGTTGATTCCGTAAAGTGAACCTTAGGAAAGGATTTTTTTAAACCTGCTGCGTACCCTTTTGCTGAAATGTCTCTTTCCGGAGGAAAAAATTTAGACAGATATCCTGTGAAAGCAAATCCAGTTTTGTGATTAAATTCTACCTCGTCCATGGCTCCTTTAACCCCTGCTAAGGTCATCGTTGCGTTTTCTTCTGCTTTAATCACTTTTACTTTAGTGCCGTAGGGCATATTCGCCAATCGTTCGCTATTTAAATTATTGAATTCCCGAAGGCTCAATCCGCTTGGAGCGGTTACGTATAAAAAGTGGATTGTTTCCGCTGGATTTTCAGCCTCAGGAATATCAGCGACAGCAAGGTTGCTGGGTTTAGTTTCTGCCTCTGTACTTTGTGACGTTTCAACGTCATTTTTGCAAGCTGCGAATAATGTTATAAACGCAATTGCCGCGATGGAATAAGCTACTTTTCTCATATTAGATATAGTTTAGAGTTAATAAAAGTAGTTTTTCACATACGCTAGAAATCAATTTTAAGTTGTACCTCAATTTGTTCTTCGGGAGGTTTTTTCAGTTCCTTTTTTTTCTCGTTATTGAGATTTGATAATGAGATTCCCAACAAACGTACCGAATCTTTCATTTTTTCCTGAAATAACAAATCTTTAACAGTTTCCATGATTAACCCCGCATTTGCAATATATAGCGGTAATGTCTTGGACCTGGTTTGTAACGTAAAATCACTATACTTAATTTTAAGCGTAATGGTTTTTCCTGCAATTTTGTTTTTTTTTAGTCGGCGTTCTACTTCGGCGGAAATTTCGTTTAAGCGCTCCAGCATATAAACCTCGCTTGAGATGTTTTTATTGAAGGTGCGTTCAGCAGCTAACGATTTCTGAAGCCGGGAAGGTTTTACCGGACTCGTATGAACCCCACGGACAATATGATAATAGGAAGCACCACTTTTCCCAAAGTGTTCCTGCAAGTATTCAGCGGTCTGCCGTTTTAAATCTTTTCCAGTGTAGATTCCGTGTAGATACATTTTTTTCTTGGTCACTTTTCCAACGCCATAAAACTTTTTGACATCGAGGCCGTCTAAAAAATCAATTACCTCTTCTGGAGGAATTGTTTTTTGTCCATTGGGTTTATTGATGTCGCTCGCTATTTTGGCGATGAATTTGTTGATTGAAATACCAGCAGATGCATTGAGGCCTGTTTTTTCTTTGATACGCTGTCTAATTTCCGAAGCAATGAGTGTCGCAGATGGATTTCCTTTTTTGTTTTCTGTTACATCAAGGTATGCTTCATCTAATGAAAGGGGCTCCACTAGGTCTGTATAATCATTAAAAATTTTTCGTATTTGTTTTGAAATAGCACCATAGCGTTCAAAGTTTGTCTTCACAAAAATTAAATCAGGACATAGCTTACGCGCCATAGTGCCACTCATTGCAGAACGAACTCCATATTTTCGCGCCTCATAACTAGCCGCACTCACAACACCACGTGGGCCACCTCCGCCAACGGCCACAGGCTTGCCAATGAGATCGGGATTGTCCAACTGTTCCACCGATGCATAAAACGCGTCCATGTCAACATGGATTATCTTTCGGATAGGAACAATCTCATTCATAGTGTAAATTTACGGAAGACTAGTTTTACAATCTACCTTAAGGTCAAGGTCATTTCGATTGAAGCTATTATCTTTAA
This sequence comes from Candidatus Latescibacterota bacterium, assembly GCA_047615425.1. Classification (GTDB taxonomy): domain Bacteria; phylum Bacteroidota; class Bacteroidia; order Flavobacteriales; family Flavobacteriaceae; genus Patiriisocius. The sequence continues at coordinate 29,725 of JBLHGH010000001.1, read as the reverse complement.
GCAATTAAAATTTCTTATAACAAAAGGGTTAAACACAAGTTTATGAAGGCATTGGTAATTTCTGGAGGAGGAAGTAAGGGCGCATTTGGTGGCGGGGTCGCTCAATATTTAATTGAAGAAGAAAATCGGGATTATGATCTGTTTATTGGTTCTTCAACAGGAAGCTTGCTTATATCTCATTTAGCATTAAATAAGGTTGCCAAAATAAAAGAAGTTTATACGTCGGTTACGCAAAGTTCGATTTTTAGCAATTGTCCTTTTATTATCAAAAAGGATAAGCTGGGCGAACAACAAATTTCTATAAATCACTTTAAGGTGCTTTATAACTTCTTGAGAGGAAAAAAGACTTTTGGAGAAAGTCATCATTTAAAACGCCTCATAAAGAATACCCTTTCCAAAGATGAATTCGAACAATTACAGCAGGGACAAAAGGATGTTGTGATAACGGTTTCTAACCTTTCTTTACATACTACAGAGTATAAATCGGTTAAAGATGTGAGCTATGAAGATTATTGTGATTGGGTTTGGATTTCAAGCAACTATGTGCCCTTCATGAGCTTGGTCACTAAAAATGGCTGTGAATACGCAGATGGAGGGTTTGGCAGTATTGTTCCAATAAAAGAAGCTATTGATCGTGGGGCCAAGGAGGTGGATGTTATTGTATTGGAAACTGAAGTCACCTATTATAACAGATTAGCGTCAAAGAATGTGTTTTCATTGATTTCCAATTTACACGATTTTATGATTGATCGAATCGAAAAACAAAATATTGCTATTGGAAAGTTTGCGGCAAAGAATAACAATGTAATCATAAACCTATACTATACCCCAACTGTCTTAACTACAAACTCACTTGTTTTTAATAAAGAGAAAATGAGACAATGGTGGAAAAGTGGGTTTCAATATGCAGCTCTTAAAAACAAAATGATTAATCCGCTTTAAAGCCAGCCATTTGTACAGATTCTTGCTATTTTTACACAGCATGAGTCTCAATCAAATTATGGTCTGTCATGCAGGTTAAAGCAGCAGTAATCTACCCTAGAGAATAAACTGATATGGTTGAAATAGAACGTAAATTTTTGGTTAATTCGGAAGCGTTTAAGAAGACAGCTAAAACACAAGAACGCATAATACAAGGGTTTTTAAACACCCACAAAGAACGCACGGTACGTGTTCGAGTGAAAGGAGATACTGGTTTTATAACCGTTAAAGGGTTGTCAAATACAGAAGGCACAACACGCTTCGAGTGGGAAAAGGAAATTTCAGTTTCTGAAGCGCAATCACTGCTTAAAATATGCGAAGAAGGTATTATTGAAAAGGTGCGATATGAAATCCCTATTGGAAATCATATTTTTGAGGTAGATGAATTCTTCGGAAGCAACACAGGATTGGTGGTTGCGGAAATTGAACTTTCTTCAGAAAACGAAACCTTTACCAAACCAGAATGGCTAGGGGAGGAAGTAACAGGGGATATTCGCTACTATAATTCCTTACTAAGTAAAAAACCTTATACGGGTTGGATATAAACGCGAATCTTACTAAAATCTTTAATTTGAAAGATTCCCTCTAACGTCTGGTTACGCTATCATTTTTTACACATATTTGTTGTTTAGTGTGGACAGGTTTCAGGCCTTTTTGAAGGCAATGGGCGTGCGTTAACGCACTATTCCCACGACTTTATAAATGATATTTTTATCGGAAATCCCTTCTGAGCCTATTTCAAAAAATGAGTCCGTACTATTAGCGTCGGTTTTGTTTGATGTCGCCGATAAATGAATACTAGGAAACCCAGCTGTTTTAAAAACAAGTGCATTGTCAGCATTAATACCACTTCCAGGCATGACTTCTAGTCTGTCACCAGCAATGTCCTTTAGCTGTATTAGTAATTCCAAACCATCAATTGCCTTGTGCTCTTGCCCTGAACTGAGCAGTCTCACTACACCTAAATCAATCAGGCTTTCAATTTCCTTTTTTGGTTCTTTGCATTCATCAAAGGCGCGGTGAAAAGTAAAATCCATCCCGTCGGCGGCTTTTATTAAGCGTTTAGTGGCTATCAAATCAATATTGCCTTCCGAAGTTAAAACACCACTTACAACACCATGGCAGCCTATTTCTTTGCAGTGTTCGATATCTTTAATCATGGTGTCTAGTTCTTCATTTGAATATACAAAGGCACCTTTTCTAGGCCTAATAAGTACATGGACTTCCATTTTAAAGGTTTTGAAAACATCAAATATTTCTCCTCTGGATGGCGTGAGTCCGCCTACCGCTAATTGGGTGCATAATTCAATGCGCTTTACGCCACTAACATAGGCGTTTCGGGCACTTTCAAAACCATTGGCACAAACTTCTACAATCATTCAATTATTATTTCGTCTATAAAGGTCCAGGCTTTATTTCCTGCGCCCTGTTGCCCTTCGGGAATAACACCATAACTAGGAATGCGTAAGGTTAGAAAACGCGCGTGTACGTTGATGTTGAATGTAGCCTCTACCAAGGTCCCCGTGTTTTTTAAATCAGTAGAAATATGGGGCTCTTCAAAGCCATAAATTAGATCTGCACTTGGCGGAGCATAAATCCATTGTCCAGGCGCATTGTAGAAACGTGTAGTCACCTTAGTGACATTTGTTTCTTTCCCAAGATCAATAGCAATCTCCAAATCTTCCCCCCAAAAGCCTAGCCATTCTTTATCCCCATAACGCGTATCGCTCCCATCAATTCCATTTATTAAGGCTTCTTTTCCGCCAGCTGCATATGCGGGATGTGGATTCGTATTAATCGCTACAGTGCCTTTTATACCTTTATGAAAATTAATTAATTGCTTAAAAGACCGACCCGCTGCACTTTCTGAAATTTGGACAGCAGCCTCCAAGATAGTATGTGTGTTTATTGGAATGGGTTGATCATATATTTTTTCTGCGGAAGAGAGATTCATTTTATACCTAATGTCTTTTCCTTGAATTGGACTCGTTAGCTTATAAAACACCCTCCCGTCTTTTTTAAGGGTGCTTCCTTCTATGTCATACAAATGGTTGGCGTAATTCACATCTAAAACATCCAGTCGTTTATTGAAGTTTTCAACACGAGCTAAAAATTTGGGATAGTCCTGTTCTATGTTTTCTGATGGACCACTCCAAACAACTTCACTCATAGCAAGCGTTCTCGGAAACGCCATATATTCAACCTGTGATTCGGTTTTCATATACTCCGTCCAAATATTTCCTTGCGCTCCAAGTACATATTTACTTTCAGACTCAGTTAGTTCTTCAGGAATAGGATTAAAACTATAGACCTTTTTCAAGGGAAGGAACCCGCCAATAGCTAAAGGTTCGTCCGCATGATCTGCTTGGTAATAATCAAAGTAGGCATGTGAGGTAGGTGTTAGAATAATATCATGCCCTTCTTTAGCTGCTTCAACAGCACCGCTAGTTCCACGCCATGACATTACGGTGGCGTTTGGCGCCAAGCCACCCTCTAGTATTTCGTCCCAGCCTATTATTTTTTTACCCTTACTATTTATAAAAGCTTCCATTTTTCGAATAAAATAGCTCTGTAATCCGTGTTCATCACCAAGGCTGAGGTCTGAAATTAATTTCTGACAATGATTACATTTTTTCCACTGCGATTTAGGAGCTTCATCACCGCCTATATGAATGTATTCTCCTGGAAACAAATCCATAACTTCTGTCAAAACACCTTCGAGGAATGCGAAGGTGTTTTGATTCGGGCAGTAGATGTTTTCAAATACACCCCATTTGGTTGCCACAGGAACCTGCTCTCCTGTACAACCTAATTTTGGGTAGGCACTGATAGCCGCCTGTGCATGCCCAGGCATTTCAATTTCTGGAATGATAATAACGTTATGTGCGGTTGCGAAAGCAACAATTTCTTTGACGTCTTTTTGAGTATAAAATCCTCCGTAACGGGTTCCATCAAATTGCTGCGGACTTTCGTTATAATGACCCATCAAAGTTTCATCGCGATAGGCGGCATGGGTAGTTAGTCTTGGAAATTGCTTTATTTCAATTCGCCAGCCCTGGTCTTCGGTTAAATGCCAATGAAAATAATTCATTTTTAACATGGCTATAGCTGCAATGTACTCTTTGATGAATTCCTTCGAAAAAAAATGTCTCGCAACATCAAGGTGCATCCCACGATAACTAAATTGAGGTGCATCTATGATATCCAAACAAGGGATTACGGTTGTTTGATGCGGGACCGAATTTTTACGCTCCATACGCTCTGGAATCAATTGCCGTAGGGTTTGCACTCCGTAAAAAGCGCCTGAAGGGGTTGCTGCTTTGATCGTTATCTGTTCTTCTGAAATATGCAAGGCATAACCCTCCTGTGGTAGTGATAAATCAGTAACAAAATGGATGGTTGCCTCTGCTTCGGAAGATGCCATTTTCCCAATACCAGCGCCTTTTTGTAGATAATTTAGTAAGAAGGTTGAAGCCACATTGAATTCTTTTTGTGAATAAATTTTGACATCTTTCTTTAAAGAAAATCCTTTTGAATATTGCGTGATCTGTTGCGGTTTTGGAATTATTTGAACCGTAGTTGGGACTACGTCCATTGCTTTGTCACAAGACACAAACCCGAAGAGTATAATAAACACTGAAAGGTTTAGTAGTTTCTTCATGGGATATCGATTAGTTGGTTCAGGGTATGAATCTCAATTTTTGGAATCATTTTTTCGTTCGTTTTCAGCAAGATAACACGAGGTTCATTCGGAAGAAGATCAAAGAAATTATGTGAAAACTTTCCATGTTGCTTTGTGCTCAGAAAAACGTCTTTTTGAAGCGTAGCTTCTTGTAGTGTAATGGCAAAACCACCAGGCGCCAAAGCCACTGAAGCAGCAACTTTTACTGAATCAAGTTTCAGATCTTTCGGCTTTTCAAAAAAGTAAATTTCCTTGATGTTGCCAAAAACAATTTCAGCATAAGTAGCTCGGCGGTCAAAATCAATTTCGGTTAAATTAACTTCATAAACCACCTCGTTTTTATCGTTGAATGTGCTCACAACTTCGGTTTCGGTTTGGTGTAAAACCTGCCCTTTAAAATCCCGAAAAAGAACATACATATCCGCAGTAATGGTTCTAAAATTATCATCCACCACTGTGATTTTTAGGCTGTGATTTTCCTCAAAAGGGATAATCAGCCTGTTTTCAAAAGCTCTTTGAGCATAATGATGTAAGGCCTTCCAATTGCCCAAACCATCAATACTGGACCAAGAAACCACAGGCCAGCAATCGTTCAATTGCCAATAAAGCGTCCCCATATTGTAAGGCTTGGAACGTCTGTGAGCACGGATGCCTTTTGTAATTCCATAGGCTTGTACTAATTGACTCACATAGGCATAATCCGCATCGTTAGTAGGGACTGGAAAGTCACGTTCCATATATTTTCGGATCAATGAAAAACCTCTGTCGTGTTTTTGATGGGTGGCGAAACTGGAATGAGATAGATTAATAGTGTCCAATCCGGTTAGTTTGTAGATAGCTTCATATGAAGGGAATGCTTGAAATCCGAACTCACTCATAAACCTAGGGACCTCCTCTTCAAAATGTTCAAAGGGATACTCATCATGCCATACCCACCAGTCATGTGCATCCCCTTCGGTCTTAAAACGTTTGTCACCTCGGCCGTATTTTGGAGAGCTCTCCCAATAAGAAACGGAAGGGTGTAAACTATCCACTACACGAGGTAGCACATGGTTGAAAAGGGTGGAATAATCGCTCCAAATTTTGGCGCGAACCTCAGGGCTTTTGTTATCTGCCCAACCCCAACGCGCCCAGCCTTCGCTGTTTTCGTTATTGCCACACCAGAGCGCAATACTTGGGTGATTACGGAGGCGCTTGACATTTTCGATGGCCTCTTGCTTTACATTTTCAATAAATGACTCATCTCCGGGATACATAGCACAAGCGAACATGAAATCTTGCCAAACAAGGATGCCTTTTTCATCACATACGTTATAAAAAGCCTCATCTTCATAAACGCCTCCACCCCAAACACGCAACATGTTCATGTTTGCATCAACAACATCGTTGAGTAGTTTTTCACGATCATTTACTTTGACTTCAGAAAGAAAAATGTTCTGTGGAATGTAGTTAGCGCCTTTCATGTAAACCGGTTTACCGTTTAATTTGAAATAGAAACTTTCTCCAATTTCGTCCTTCTCCGTAACCAGCTCAATGGTGCGCAGACCAATTTTTTTCCTAAGCGAGTCAATGATGCTGTTTCCCTGTTTCACATGAATGGCAATATCATAAAGGAAAGGCTCGCCGAGATTGTGTGTCCACCAGAATTGAGGGTTTTCTATTTCGAAAAGAACTTGATACTCGTTAGCGCCTTGACACAATTCTAATTGTTGTGAAGAGGTCACACCGGTTGTTTGATTTAAAATATCAATTGTAACTATATTATTTTCTTGCGTGAAGAGTTCTAGATTGGCAGTTAAGATTACTGTTGAATCAGAAACATTCAGGTTTTCTGTTTTAAGGTACGCGTCTTTGAGCCTTGTTTGTTCATAGGAAATCAAAGAAATATCCCGCCAGATTCCCATGGTTTTAATTGTTGGCCCCCAATCCCAGCCGTACTGAAATTGCGGTTTTCTGGTGAATACGCGAGGAGATTCGGGTAAGACATAGGGCAACTTCGCCGCTTCAATTTGTTCAATGGAATCAACAGATTTGAAATGAATTGTTAGTTCATTCTCTAGCTGAAGCGCATTACTTACATCAACCTCCCAGCTTCGAAAGGCATTATTTACTGAAAGGATTAGTGAGTCATTTAGCAGGACAGTTGCATAGGTGTCTAGGCCTTCAAAGCGAATAAAATGTTTTTGCTTTTTTAACCTTTCCGAAGAAACAGAAAACGATTTCTTATAATCCCAATTTCTTTCTGAAACCCATTGAATGGAGTCTTCATTGAGCAGAATAAAGGGATCTGGAATTTCACCCAGCGCAAGTAAATCTGTTTGGACGGTTCCGGGCACGGTGGCCTTCCTCCATAAGGTATCATTCGTTTCTGAAAATTTCCAATCAGCGTTTAGCGAACTGCGTTCATTCGGACTTTCGCCACATGAAATCAAGATAAAAAACAGGAAGAGCAAGGACAGAATTCGCATGCTACTAAAATAACGAATAGTTTGTCAATTGGAAGCTCTTGATATTTCAATCTGTTGTCGTACTGCATTCCCGTCCTGATCTGTTACAGACAGTACATAGTTCCCTGGTTTGGGCGCTAAGGCTAATTCATGAAATGTTTCCGTTGTGCCCATAAAGGTTTCATCGAGATACCAATAGACAGTTGTTTCTGGAGATCTATGTGCCAATTTGAAAATGACTTCATTGATATTCGCATCGAAATTTTTAGTTAATAAAACGGTTTCATTTCGCTTCGGAAAAATAAACTCCATCGGAAGTTCGCCTTCTTGCAGGCAACCCTGTTCAAAGGAAGGAAGGGACTTGTACTCAGGATGTAGCTGCGCGTAATAATATTCCATCACTGGAGGAAGGGCAAACCAACTTTTTTGCTTCATATTCCCTAGTGGATAACAGGAAGAATTTACTCGTGCAGTTTGAGACTCATTGAGAAAAACCCTTTGATGATACGTACATGCTTTGGTTTTTATGCCGTGTTTAGGAATGAACTCTGAAACTATTTCGTCACAAAAAGCACTCGCCAAATGGCCGCTGGTAGGACAGATATCTGCTTCGAGTAACGCGTCATAGGGAGTTGCAAACCATTCGCTTTTTGGAAGTATACTAAGCACATCAAATAATATAGGCGCAGCTGCCTGAATACCTGTGAGCCCGGGCCTTCCTTCGCCATCTGCATTTCCAGCCCAAACGCCTATAGCATATTGTGAGGTCACGCCAACCGCCCATGCATCTTTAAACCCGAAACTCGTTCCTGTCTTCCATGCAATGGGTTGAGAATTTGAAAAGAAATTCCAATTTTCTTCGCCTTGTGGTCGGTTCACAGCCTGCAAAGCTTCTAGCGTTTTGTAAATAGCCCCAGCATTTAAAACAGCCGACTTTGATTGCACTTTTCCGAAATTTGCCTCTTGATTTTTTACATAAACCGGACTCACAAAAGCTCCATCACGATATTCGCTCGAAGAGTGATTAAAGAAGTTAAGCGTTGAGGCCATGCCAGCGTAGCTATTCGTAATATCCCATAACGAACTTTCTGCACCACCTAAAATGATTGAGAGTCCGTAATAATTAGCTGGTTTGTCAATTTGCGGTTGATTTATTTTTTTAAGTTTGTTGTAAAAACGCTCCAGTCCGTAGGAGCGTAACATCCTAACAGCCGGGACATTTAAGGAACGGGAAAGGGCAACACTGGCCGGCACAGCACCGTTAAATTTTTTGTCAAAATTTTGGGGATTATATCCGTTAATCACAGTTGGCACATCTGCCACGAGGGTGTTTGGTAGGAGATCGCCCCCGTCTAAAATTGAAGCATAGAGGAATGGTTTTAAAATACTTCCTGTACTTCGAGACTTTGAAATGATATCTACATAATTATTGTTCTCTCTAGTAGTGGGTGCATTGCCAACATAGGCCAATACCTCCCTGGTCTCTACATCGAGAATTAAAATGGCTAAATTCTGAATCTCGTTTTGCCTCAGGGCGTAATGATGGTCTCTAGCAATAGAATTAGTCTTTCGTTGAAGGTTGTAATCAATGGTTGTTTGAAGACGCGCGCCATTGTGTTTTGCTCGTACTTTCTCGGTAAAATGAGGTGCAATTTCTGGCAGTGGAAATGGTTTCCCTGGAAGAGCCTCATCTAAGGCTAGGGAATAAGTTGTCTCATCAATAATATTATTTTGAAATAATTTTAGCAATAACCTGTCGCGTTTTTGCTTTAAAAGCACTTCGTTCTTCCCAGGGAAAATTAGCGAGGGAGCATTAGGCAACACAGCCAATGACGTTGCTTGTCCCCAACTTAACTCTGATGAAGGAATACCAAAATACCGCCACGAAGCGGTTTCCAGACCAACCACATTTCCGCCGTAAGGCGCATAAGAAGCGTAGAGATTTAAAATTTCCTTCTTCGAATAACCCGCTTCTAGGCGTGTTGCTTGAATCATTTCAACAAACTTTTCACCGTAGCTACGTTTTTTGTTCTTTCGAGAGAGCCTGATTACCTGTTGTGTTAGGGTGCTTCCGCCGCGACGCTTATCAGTAGTCAAGTTCCCCCAAAGTGCTTTTGCGATAGCGACAGGATTAATCCCAGGATGACTATAAAAATATTCGTCTTCAAAGTGTAAAATGGCCTGCTCAAACCTGTTTGGGACGCTGTCCATCTTCGGAAAACGCCATTGCCCATCATCTGCAATACGCGCGCCTAACATGTATCCTTCTTTGCTTTCCACAACGGTAGCCGTTGGGACGTCGAATAAATTAGAAGGGATGCAAAAAAGCCAAAATAGAGAACCAGCAAAGAACAAACTAAGTTTGATTTTGTGTTTTCCCCCAAAGGAGATAATATATTGAAACGAAGATTTCATCTACTTTTCTACAGCGACCCAAATTCCTTGATTTCGGGCATAATAATTATTGTCATACATAGCTTCCGCTTGGGTTCCAGGCAAATAATAAGTCCCTAGATAAGAGGCGTTTAATTTTACATTGAAGGTCTTGGACTCATTTCGATTTAAGTCGAAATAGAAATTAACACGATCATCACGAATATCTGTATAACGTTCGTCTCCTTTTGCACCTCCCCTCAATTCAGTAAAGCTTGTATTCACAATTTCCCAGCCACCGGGGAAAATTTTAGAAAGAGCAACATTATCTACATAGTCGTCTGAAGTATTTGTTACCGTGACCGTTGCATTTATCTCTGTCCCTTGGCGTAGCTTTTTGATGTCTAGCGTCATGTTATCGCCATCAACATATTGAGCAACTACCGCAAAGTTTCTTCTTTCGGTGAGCTCATCACCTAAGGGTAATTTCCCTTTTTGGATTAGTGTCACGTACACTACGTTTCCTTTATTATTTGAAACAGTAACGGTATTGCTGCCCATAGCAAAACCAATATCTCGCTGTGCTACTGCGCGATCTGTTTTAACCATAGTCGATTTTCCATTTTGAGTAAAGGTTAATTCCAATGCTTTGCCCCCATTTTTATTTATCATTTTAGCCATAGCCAGCAAACCATAGGCTGTTTCTTGTGTGCTATACCAGCGATCTGACGACAATTCTTTCGCAAGAGAAATGGCGATTTCTCTTTGCTTTGCATCGCCCATGGCAACCATGGTTTCTAGCGCCATTGCCTTGTTTCTAAATGGAGACCCGTAGGTGTAATAATCATAGTTCTGCGGCTGGAAATTGATGTTAGCAGATCGGACTATTTCTTCGGCGACTTTCTTTTTCCCAGCTAGGGCATAGGCGGCTGCTAAACGCCATTTGGCATCATTGCTCAACCCCTTAGATTCACGCAGCCTATTCATTGCGGCTAACTCAGGTTGACCAGCAAGCGCTAATGTATATAGACGATATGCTTGTGTTAAGCTTTGATTGTAGTGCGGATCATTGCTACGCCACTGTCTTGCCATATTCTTTTGATAGCGCAACCAATTGCTTATAAAGGTAATTGGTAAAGCATAGCCTTTTTGTTTGGCTTCAAGCATGAAATGACCAGCGTAATTAGTTCCCCATTCGGTTGCATCACGTTCTCCTGGCCAATAGCTTAAACCACCATTTTCAATTTGGAAATTACCGAGGCGCTTAATTGCTGCTTCCACATTGGATTTCATTTCATCCTTTTTATCGAAAGTCACATCAAAGATATCTGCCACGTACAGCTGTGGAAACGCTCCAGAGGTAGTTTGTTCTATACAGCCATGAGGATAACGAATTAGGTACTCCAAGCGCTTACCGAAGTTCATTGGCGGTACTGTAGAAAACTCGAGCATTGCAGCATTACTTCCAGACACACCGAAGGTTTCAAAAGCGATATTTTCTGAGCCGTTTTCAACAAGTGTTAATTCTGTCGTTTTTTGCGAAATCGGATTCGGATTTTCAACATCAATCTCAACCTTATAGCTTGCTGTTTCCCCACTTCCAGAAGCAACAACTTCTATAGTCTGGAATTCATCAGTTGCCATCACTTCAAATTCAAAGTTTACAATTTGTTCTCCTGGTTCCGAAAATGAAATGCTTTTCGATAAGCCATTGAGCGGTTTTAATGCGTCTCCAACAGTTAATTTAATCGTTGCATTTTTTACCTTTTTTTCCATGGCAAAAACGGTAACAGGAAGTGTTACTTTTTCACCTGGAGATAATTTCCGTGGAAGCGAGGCTAACACCATCAAGGGTTTGCGAACAGGCGTTACTTTATCGACTTTTCCGTAAGCGCTTTTTGGATTGTCTCCTGCAATTACCATTGTTTTTACCGAGCCAATATAATTTGGCATCGTTATTTTATGGCTTGCTTTTTCACCAGCTTTTAAATTAAAAGGACCTAAGTATTTTACGACTGGCTTAAAGCGATCTGCTTTTCGGTTTTTTGCACCTGTAGCCTCGTCACCTCCACCAATGGCATAGATATTATCAACACTACCTGAGTAAGCGCCAATCACATAATCATAGATGTCAAAGGTTTTTACACCTAAGGCTTCACGGGTATAGAACGCCTTGTGGATTTTTGGTGTTTGAAAACGCGTGATATCCAGCAAGCCTTCATCAACCATAGCAATAGTATACGTCATGGCCTTCTTGTTTTCTTCGGAAACCGAAACGGTAAAAGTCTCTTCTGGCTTCAATACATCGGGCATTGATAATTCAGGCTTTAATATGGTTGCGGGATTTTCAACTAGCAAAGGAACAACGCCGTACAATCGAATTGGCAAATCGTTTTTGGTTTGCTCATGAGGTTGCAATAAGGAAATGTTTACGAAGACATTGGGAGCCATGTCCTCAGTCAATTTAATAGTAGCTTTAGTCTCCCCTTTTTTAGTTTCAACCCATTGTGTGGACAATACTTCGGTTCCATTTTCAATACTCACTAGTGCCCTGCCTTCACTTCCTGATGGGAATGATATAATCGCTTCATCACCTACATTGTATTTTTCTTTATCTGCTGAAAAAACAAGCATTTTGGCACTTTCTGCATCTCCATCAACTGGGCGTTTCCACCAATTTCTATAGAAATATGTGATACGGCCCGTGGCGTGTCCAGAATTTTTATCAATAACTCGAATGAGATATCTTCCACCTTCTTCATCTGGGATATTGATAGAAAAGTTGGCTTTTCCATTAGATCCGGTAGTCACATCCATTTCTTTTATAGGCCTGTGGTAGGTCGCATCTTCATATCGAGACAAATTATCTCGGCCACGATTCCACCACCAACGCCATTCAATTTTAAACACTTTTACCAAAAGCTCTCTATTGCCACTCGCGTTACCTCGAGCATCTACCGAAACAAGACCAAACGATGTATTCTCGTCTGTGAAGTATGATCCATATTTATGTGGTTCAGGGGACTGCAAGCCAGCAAAGTGTGAGAATGGTGCTAGATTTTTCGAGAATACGTCAATAGAGAAATCACCACCACCCTCGTAAACCTTGGTAAGGAAAGTTGCTTTTAGCATTCCAGGGGCTTTTTCGCTTAAATCAAATTTCTCACTAAAGGCGGTAGTCCCTTCCGAAGAGAGCGTCTTATCCATGATGTTTAGTTCAACTTCATTGAATTGACGTACGGGGTCTTGAAATTTATAGTTTTTAAATTTATCAAATGCAGTTGCTGTAGAACTCAAAGTTGCGTCCATTTCAATACGCATATCGCGTGCAGGTGCACCATGAAGCCAAAGCGCAGAAGCAGATCCGGTTATAGGCTTACTGGCATCTAAAATGGCATCGTCAAAATCTAGTTTAATTTTAAGTCGGTTGGGTTTTATGGTAGCAACTTTAAGTGATTTAGAAAAGCTAACTCCTCCAACGGAAATGTTTGCGCTCCAATTTCCTGTTGGTGCCGCTGCATCTGTGGCAATTGGAAAATAATAGAACCCTTTTACACTGTTGGCAGTTACAGTACGCTGGACTAATTTCCCTTTAGCGTCCATTACCTCTAATTTCACTGGGTGGTTCTTTGGAAGTTTATTTGCGGCATCGTTTAAAACAAAGGTTAAGTGGATGCTATCTCCAGGCCGATGAACACCTCTTTCGGTATATAAAAACCCTTTCAATCCCTTCTGAAGTTCCTTCCCAGAAACATCAAACTTACTGAGGGATAATGCATTTCCATCGGCAAGTTTCGCATAGGCATAGTTATTGTCTTTTCGGGCTACCGCAAATGAAACGGTGCGTTCGCTATCGTAAATGGCGAGTCCCTCACTATCTGTTGTAACCGTTTCAATACGTTGTTGTTGGTAGTTAAATAAGTCAATTTTAGTGCCTGCCTCTGGTTGGGTCGTCAAGAGATTAGAAACGGCAAAATGGTAGCTTTGGTTACTCCCTTTTTTAACGATTATCCCTAGGTCACTTCCCAACACATTGGTTCTTGCCACTTGATTTTCGTGATAATAAGCATCGTGGCAAGGATTTTCACGTTCTCTCCAATTGTAAGAGTTCTGGCGCCAGTTGTACAATTCGTTATCCCAATAGCGCTCTTCGCGTTCCTCTTCTCCTCCTGAAACGTCTGCAACATCTTCATCATAATAATCTTCCTCATAGTATTCGTCTTCGTAATAGTCTTCCTCGGTGTTGGTTGTTTCTTCAGATGCAATCTCACAGTCGTAAGACGAATAGCTTTTTTTGAAGCTAATTTCTATGCGATACAACGCTCCTGGATCTGCCGCAAAAATATCAGACAGGTTTATTGCATGTGCTTTCCATAACCCATTGTTTGCCATATTATCTGAAAGCTGAATGGTCTTTTTCGCGATGCGTCTACCTACGCGTTTTATATTGTAAACACTCGTATCGTCTAAATCACCATTTTGCAGATATTGGAGCATATTTGGCTCATATACTTTGATGATACGGACATCCACAGCGCTGAGGTTAACAGCTTCAAAATACAGAGGCGTTGACGCAGCGTTAGGAAGAATTACGCCTTTGGACAAGATGCGAACGGAAGGCTTGAGTTGTTCAAAAGAGACTAGCTCGCTGAATTCGTTTTTAAGACTGAAGCCATCACTATTTTTAATTCCGTTGAACAAGGTTACTCGAGCTGTGCCAACAATTCTGTTCGCTGGGTATACGTTAAGTACATTTCCAGTTACTTCGAAGCGGAGGTTCTCGGCATTTTCAACGTGCACTAGGCCAGCAAAATTTTGGTTCTCTTGAAGGGGATCTGAAAAGTTGACACTCAAAGATGCATGAGGGGCCAAGGTGCTTTGTAAATCTACTACCGTAAAATTGTTTTGCCCTGGAATAGCGAAGGTGTTCTTGCCTTTATTCTCTGTGGTCTGAATAGCTTTGCCATTCCATTTCATCGTAATTTCCGAATCTTCAACATAGCGTTGTATGCTATCAATTGTGAAACTATAGTAACTCGATTTACCGATTTCTTGTTCCCATTGAATCTTGAGTTTGTTTTCGTTTTGCTTTACGGAAATAAGCTGTTTTGCTTTTTCAATATCAATAACATCGCTCGCCTCAATTGTTCCCGTTACATATTGCCATTGTTTGCTATAGGATTGTAAGTTGCCCAGGTCGACTTTAAAATTAGGCTTGATTGTTTTAAAATTAAAGGTGTAATTTTTGAACGCTTTCTCTATGTCTTCATAAAGTTCAGATAGCTTTACAGTAACACTATATTCTGTGTCTGGCCGAAGATCTTCAGAAGGCACAAAAATTAAACTTCGTCCATTTTCAAGACGCAACGTCCCTTCAGTTTTTGGAGAAGTTTTTAGTATTCCTGACGGAAGCACTTGATTGATTTCGTACTGAGTTAATAGGTTTGCCAGATCTATTCTAATGGGACTTGCCACAGATTGGTTGCCATAAGTTGCGTAAGAAACGTATGCTTTGTATACAAATAGATTGTCTGTTTCTGAAGAGTCATTTTTGTTGCCGCAACCAGAAATAACTAGAAATAAGGCTAGCGTGAGTAAGCGAAATAGCTGTTTCATAAAAGATGGTATAAAAGATGGTTAAATGTACAAAAAGGAATACGAAAGTACACCGCGTATCTAATCAGGAGACGCCGCGACTGTTGAGACAATTCAGCGTAAGCGAAAGTATCCAAACAGATAAATAACCAACTTGTTAAGGGTTGTTTTGTTGAAACGCTGACTTATTTAATAATCGTATAGGGCAATGGGATATTTAGCAAGAGTTTAACAGCCAACTGCAAGTTTATCAATTCGTATTTGGCAAATGATAAATAGTGTGTCAAATATAAGTAAGTTAAGACCTATTCCTTGTTGGTAAAATAGCCCTGTTAGTAGCATTGCACTTATGCAAATGGCTGGTAGCAGCGAGGTAGTTTTCATCTTTTAAATTTTAATAAACTAAGATGTAATTTTGCCGTATGTCTTTTTTGATTAATTGGGTTTTTTAAAAACCTTATTTGAAGTTAGATTGCACATTGTGGAAAAGGTTACGCAGATGTACTTATTTCATAAACTCGTATTCACGCTCCACTTTACAAATCCGAAGCTTATACCAAGTATACCATTGAGCCTTCCCTTTTTTTTGTGCTCGTAAGTGCGCTATGTTTTCTTTCCATTGCGAAATAGCCTCGAGAGTTTCCCAATAGCTTACAGTGATGCCGAGTTCACCACTAGCGCTTTCAACACCAATATACCCAGGTTGCTTTGCCGCTAGTGCTTCCATTGCTTCGGCCATTTCGGAATAGCCTTCTAGATTTGTGGATTGTTTGGTTGTAAAAATGACTGCGTAGTAATTATTGCTCATTTTGCTTGCGTTGATATAATAAGTAAAGGGCGTATCCAATAGTTGCAAGGCCAAGAATGAGTTTTACTTTAGGTGAGATAAAATTAGATTCATTAGAAACTAGGCTCATAATGACAAACAAGCACCCTATGAGCAAAACAAAAAATGGATTTGTTTTTTTTTCTTTTTTCACAATTAATCAGTTTTATAGATTCCAATAATTAACTCTCCAGCAGCGTTCATATGAGCGCGGTACATTCCGGCAGTGTTAAATTCCATGGCTACGTTACCGTCTTTATCAATGGAGATTATTCCCCCATCACCACCTAAGGCAGGTACTTTCTTCTGAATAACTTCCTCAGCAGCTTCTTGAAGACTTAGCCCTTTATATTCCATAAGTGCCGAAATATCATAAGCAACCATAGCTCTTATAAAGTATTCTCCCCAACCTGTTGAAGAAACGGCGCATGTAGCATTATTAGCATAGGTGCCTGCGCCAATAATGGGCGCATCTCCAATTCTATTCCATCGTTTATTTGTCATGCCTCCGGTTGAGGTTCCAGCAGCTAGATTTCCATTTTTGTCGAGCGCCGCGCAACCTACGGTGCCAAACTTGGCATCCTTGATAAACGGATCTGTAAAAGATACTTTTGGGTCGTGTTCAAGTTCTGCTCGCTCTTTAGCTTTAATGCGCTGTAATGATTGAAAACGTTTTTCTGTGTAAAAGTATGCGGGGTCTACAAGCGTAAAACCCTTTTCTTCAGCGAAGGTTTCTGCACCTTTTCCACTTAACATGACATGATCTGAGTTGTCCATAACTTCTCTTGCTAGGTCAATAGGGTTCTTTATTCGTTGTACGCCGGCCACAGCACCAGCATTTAATGTAGCGCCATCCATAACAGAGGCATCTAATTCATTGGTTTCCTCATGGCTGAACACGGCGCCTTTACCAGCATTAAATAGCGGAGAGTCTTCCATGACGTTTATTGTTTTGGTAACGGCATCCATAGCGGTTCCACCTTTCGCCAGAATTTCATGCCCTACCCGAATAGCTTCTTCTAACTTTTCTGAATATGCAATTTCCAAAGAATCTGACATGTTCTTTTTCAGAATAGTTCCTGCGCCTCCATGAATTACAATTCCAAAATTTGATTCACTTTTTTGCACTTCTGCTATCACTTTTTCGGTCTCTGAATCACTTTTTCGGTCATTTTTACAGCTAAAGAGCGCAAAAAAAACGATTAAAAGCACAATTCTTTGATTTTTTTTCATGTGTCTGTAAGTTTATACGAATATAATGGAAAATCCACTGTTTGCAGGCATTTATGTAGGAATAAATTGTAGGAAATTTACTCAAAAAACACTCAATATGTCGATGAAATGTATTTATTTTCGGTTGAAATGCACATTGTGAGAAATTATTATATATATTTGTCTTGGCATCATACCCCAAATCTGATGCCCCCCGAACTATGAAACTTATTAAAACTTGCCTACTTGCTATTGTTGTACTTTTTACCGTAGCGTCATGCTCTAAAGATTCTGATGTCAATTCTGATTCTGAAGTAAATTACACCATCGACTTAGATCTTACTAAAAAGACAGATTGGGATATGGCTAATGAAATTCTGATCCTTATTAATGACCATAGAACTTCTATTGGTGTTGATGAAATACTATTAGACGAAACATATGCTTCTGCATACGCTGTGGGTCATACAGATTATATGATTGATACCAAACAGGTAAATCACGACAATTTTAGCGAACGACAAGCTGGTTTAGAAAGCAGGGGAGCTAAGGCGGTTGGTGAAAATGTAGCCTATGGTTATACTACTGCAGAAGGCGTTGTGAGTGCTTGGTTAAATAGTCCTGGTCACAGACAAACTATTGAAGAAGATTATTATACGCATACAGGGTTTGGCATCTTTCAATCTGAAGAGAATAGATACTACTTTACCCAGATTTTCTATAAGGAGTAAAAAACTACAATACCTTTTTAAATTCGAGCAATTGCCGTATTTTTACATACACACGATAAAAATACGGCAATGGCTATTAAAGAACCTTTCAACCTTACGAAGTGGGTAGAAGAAAATAGAGATCTACTAAAACCTCCTGTTGGGAATATGAACCTATATAAGGACGCTGGAGATTATATTGTAATGATAGTTGCTGGTCCGAATGCCAGAAAAGACTACCATTATAATGAAACTGAAGAATTATTCTATCAATTAGAAGGGAATATTGAGGTTGTTATTCAAGATGCAGGTGAGCGCAGAGTTATGAAACTTGGCCCTGGGGATATGTACTTACACCCCGGAAAAGTACCACACTCTCCGGTGCGGGGTGATAACTCGATAGGATTGGTTATTGAACGCAAACGAGATGATTTAGATGGAAAAGATGGTCTACTCTGGTTTTGTGATAACTGCAATAATAAATTGCACGAAGTTTATTTTCCATTGAATGATATTGAAAAGGATTTCCTAAAACACTTTAAAGATTTCTACAACAACGAAGAATTACGTACGTGTAATTCTTGTGGGACCGTTATGGAAACGGATAAACGTTTTACTGCGGAATAGCTTCAACCATTGCAACACTAAAATAACTTCATATATTTTTGATTGTAGACTATAGCGTTCATATTTTAGTCTAAAACTGATTTGACATTCATTTCAAAATCTACATCCTATTACGTACCTTTGCATGGGAAAAATAGGGCCATAAGCCCTTTCAGAAATATTAAAAAAAAGTATTAATACGTATTGCATATGTCAACAGTAGCAAAGGACTTCGGTATGGACGAAGCATTGAAACAATTAGGCCTTAAAGCCGTAAATCAAGGAACATCAACAGGAAACACCTGGTATCCTGGTAGCAGCGAAATCGCGTCATATTCTCCAGTAGACGGAGCCTTGATTGGTAAAGTAACTACTACAACCAAAGACGAATACGAAAAAGTAATCGCAACAGCTCAAGAAGCATTTTTATCGTTTAGAGCGATGCCAGCGCCACAACGTGGAGAGATTGTACGTCAGTTTGGGAACAAATTACGTGAGTTAAAAGAACCTCTTGGAAAACTTGTCTCTTATGAAATGGGGAAATCATTGCAAGAAGGATATGGTGAAGTACAAGAAATGATTGATATCTGTGATTTCGCAGTAGGACTTTCAAGACAATTAAACGGACAGACAATTCCGTCTGAACGTCCAATGCACGTTATGCGTGAGCAATGGCATTCTATTGGTATTGTCGGTATTATTTCAGCATTTAACTTCCCTGTAGCTGTTTGGGCTTGGAATACAGCTTTAGCTTGGGTTTGTGGTGACGTATGTGTTTGGAAAGGAAGTGAAAAAGCACCTATGTGTTCAGTGGCTTGTCAAAACATTATTGCTGATGTATTAAAAGAAAACAACCTTCCAGAAGGAATTTCTTCTATTATCAATGGTGATTATAAAGTGGGAGAGTGGATGACTAAAGATACTAGAATTCCATTAGTTTCGGCTACAGGTTCTACTAGAATGGGTCGTATTGTAGGCGCTACGGTTGCAGAGCGTTTCGGAAAATCATTGTTAGAGTTAGGGGGAAATAATGCCATCATTATCACCCCAACAGCAGATTTAAAAGTAGTAGTTCCAGGAGCCGTTTTTGGAGCCGTTGGAACAGCTGGTCAACGTTGTACCTCAACAAGAAGATTGATTATTCACGAAAGGGTTTATAATAAAGTAAGAGACGCCATTGTAGGTGCTTACAAGCAAATTGTTATTGGAAACCCATTGGATGAGAACAACCATGTAGGGCCATTAATTGACACAGACGCCGTAAACACATACTTAGCTGCTATTGAAAAAGCAAAATCTGAAGGTGGAAACGTACTTGTTGAAGGGGGTGTTTTAGAAGGGGCGGGATATGAAAGCGGTTGCTATGTAAAACCAGCAATTATTGAAGCTAAGAATAGTTATGAAATCGTACAGCATGAGACTTTTGCTCCTATACTATATTTAATGAAGTACACAGGTGAGGTTGAAAATGCCATAGGGATGCAAAACGGAGTAGCGCAAGGACTTTCTTCTGCAATCATGACAAACGAAATGAAAGAAGCAGAAAAATTCTTATCATTTGCAGGTTCAGATTGTGGTATTGCAAATGTAAATATTGGAACAAGTGGCGCTGAAATTGGTGGTGCTTTTGGTGGTGAGAAAGAAACAGGCGGAGGACGCGAAAGTGGTTCAGATGCTTGGAAAGTGTATATGAGAAGACAAACGAACACTGTAAATTACTCTGATGAACTTCCACTTGCGCAGGGAATTAAGTTTGATTTGTAGTATAATTTATCACATTAGCACTGAAAACCCGTTCAAAACTAGATTTTGAACGGGTTTTTTTTCGATTAACCCTTATTAATATTGGAACGATGAAATTTGTATATAACATATGCTTTACAGTCTTTTTTATATGTTATTTTTCTTGCGGGAATGACGATCGCGGGATTGATTGTACAGATATTTTCGTCTATGGGCTCAACGTAACCGTTACTGACGCTGGGAGTGGCGAAGTATTAACTTCAGATGTAATTGTAACAGCTGAAGAAGGAAGCTATTTAGAGGTATTGACTTTGATTGACGCCAACTTTATAGGTGCAGGAGAACGTCCAGGAAATTACCAAATTATTGTGGTGGCCGCGGATTACACTTCTGAGGCTATTGGCGTTATTTCTGTAGAACTCACAGAAGACGAATGTCACGTAATTCCAAAAGTGATTGAAATAGAACTTCAAGCTATTTAATTTCTTCCCTTTTCATCTGGATAGTGTTCCCAAACAGGATCACTTTGCCAAAACTCCTTAGAATCAATATCCATTATAGAAAGTTTGCCTTTAAATGCTGCGCCCGTGTCAACATTCCACACATTTGCAAAATTCGTTGGCGTGTTTTTACCAATCCTTGTTGTTGGTGTGTGCCCGATATATATTTCTGAAAATAACTTGAGTCTTTCTGGATAAATCAGACTTTCTTTGGAAATATTGATGTCTAAACTGCAGGCTGTTTCCCATAGTGTTCGGTCCCAAGACACATAGTTTGGGAAGTATTCAAAAACTGGGCCTTTCGTATTTGTGAAGCCGGCATGGACAAAACAGCGGTTCGCTTCGTCTATATGAAAATCTTTCATATTTTCTAAAAATAAAATATGGCGATCAATTTCTTCCGAAGTAAACTGCGCGTAACTCTTCACAGTTGCCAATCCACCATGTCTTAGCCACATCTCGGTACCCTCTTTTTTCTTAAGATGATTGTAGAGTAACTCTTCATGGTTGCCACGTAAAAAGATGCAGCGGTGTGTTTCCGAAAGATTGAGTAAAAACGAAATGGTTTGAGCAGATTCACTCCAGCCATCTACATAATCTCCAATAAAGATGAGTTTATCTTGCGGTGTCACTACTGCCTGATTAAGCACTTGTTTTAGCGCTTTGAGTCCTCCATGGATATCACCAATAACGAATGTTTTCATCTTACAAGAAATAGCCAATGATTATTAAGAGACTCAATATGTTGAGGGTCAAGAAAAGAAACCTGCTGTTTTGCCATTCTATGATGTCTATAAACTCGTGACGTAATTTTGCTTTTATTTTATTTAAGATGACTGTGATGGTTTATTTCAAAAATAACAACTTTAAAGGTACTAAAAGTTAGGAATAAAACAGCCCGATTTCAGTTTATGAAATCGGGTTAATTACATTGAAATGTCTTTCCTATTTTCAATTCAAAGTAAGTCGCTACTTCTTTGTGTATATTGATATTTACACCGTGTTCTATTAGGGGTCTTTTAATCCTTATTAGTTGTATTTTACTTTCCTTAGGATGCGAATAGATTCTTTGAAAGATTCGTAGACGGCGGGGTATTTTTTAAGATAAGGCTTTGCCTCGAGTAATTGTGTTTTGGCTTCCGCAAAGTCATTTAGAAAGCAAATGAGATAGGTTGCGGGTAAATTTCTTATGTCTTTTTCTTCAGAGGAATTTAAAGCGATATTTTTCTTTAGTTTTTCAACTAAGGCATTATTTGCGTTGTAGATATGATGCAAGGTTTTTTTATTATACAGAGGTGGTTCGAACAATAAATTGGTGTCAATATTATAAAAGCCATTTTCCTTAAATGTGATTATCACTTCCTCAAGTGGAAAGTAGCTATTTTGATTATTTAAGCCTAATAGAACATATTCCGTAATTTTAAAATTATCCTCGGTATAGGAAATACTTACCTCATCTAAGGCAGAATAGAACAGCCTCACCTGCTCATTTATAAGCTCGATGTCTACACGAGAATAATAGGTTTCATCTTTTACTTTTTTAGTATGTCCTGCCCAACAAACAACAAATAACTCCTTAAAAACTTTGTAATGTGATAACAAATCTTTGTGCCTACTATTCGTAAAGTCCATTACACCATCTAATGTGAGTTCAATATTATTCTTAGCCTTTTTTTCGATTGCTTGGACAATTTCTGAATTTACATCCTTAATTTCAATATCGAAATTTTTCGGCATGGAGATACTACCATCCCTCATGAAAATAGAGCCTCCCCAGTATTTCCAGATGTTTTTTCGAAGCGATGTGATTTTGCCGTTCGGACGAATTGTAACCAGACCAACCACCTTGTCATTTGGCAAGTTTGGAAAGGCTACATTTTCGTAGGTAATTAGCGGTGCGTTTGTGAGATATGCATTTATAAGGTTTTGAAGCTTGCTATCATCGAAAAAATCAACACCACGAATTTCATTAGTTTCATCTTCCACTCCAATAACGATAAAGCTGTTATTGGCAGGGTTGCTATTACTTAGGGCGCAAATATGTTTTAAAAACTTCGCTTTTCCTTCTTTACTGCCAAGATCAATTTTTCTTTTTTTGTCATAGAAGCTACTCTCATCATTATGAGCTAAGAGATTTTTAATAAGCAGGCGTTTGTTAATCATGTAAATTGCCGCTCTTACTTGGTGGTTTTATTAATAACCGTGCTACTGGCCTGATCTAGGCACATCACCGTCAAATCTGCAATGTTTACATGGGGCGGTCTCGTGACCGCGAACCAAATAACATCTGCGATATCTTCTGGCTGTAACGGAGTATATCCCTGATATACTTTTTCAGCACGAGCAGTATCTCCTTTGAAACGTACTTCACTAAACGCTGTTGCAACCAAGCCTGGGTTCACTGCGCTAACTTTGATGCCTAAGCCATTGAGATCCATTCGCATGCCTTGATTGATAGCGTCTACTGCGAATTTACTCGCACAGTATACGTTACCCTTTGGATAGACTTCTTTGCCTGCTGTGGATCCAATATGGACAATATGCCCTGCCTTTTTTTCGATGAAACTTGGAAGTAATGCTTTGCTCACATATAATAGCCCCTTAACATTGATGTCTAACATGGCGTCCCAATCATCAATATTTCCGTCCTGAATGGTATTAAGCCCATGTGCATTTCCTGCATTATTAATAAGAATATCTACCTCTGAAAAGCCATCAGGAAGGTTCTGAAGTTTGGAAAAAACAATCGCCTTATCGCGCACATCAAAGCGCAGTGTGCACACTTTCGTTTTAGTTGCTAGTTCATTTGCAATGGCATCTAAACGCTCCTGGCGCCTTCCGCAGAGAATTAAACGGATGCCATTTTCGGCAAATAGTCGGGCTGTGGCGCGGCCAATTCCACTGGTAGCGCCTGTAATAAGGGCTGTTCTAGTTGTCATGTAATTTATTTTTCAGCAAAATGATTCTTAAAAATACGCATTTCAATTGTTAAAATGGGCTTCTTTTTTTTAAGGATATTTTTAACCAATTGTTAACACCAATTGTAGCAATAAAATGAGAATTTGCGTGGTCGATAGAATGAACGCTTACTTATTGAAAAGAATCTAATTATGGAACAAACAACGACTGCCTTAGATATTGGCGCATTGAACGAAAAAATTGAAAAGGAAAGTGCCTTTGTTGATATTCTTACCATGGAAATCAATAAGGTAATTATTGGTCAAAAGCATATGGTTGAACGGCTCTTAATTGGGTTATTAGGTCAAGGACATATTCTGCTTGAAGGAGTGCCTGGACTGGCAAAAACATTAGCCATTAATACGCTTTCTAAAGCGGTACACGGTTCGTTTAGTCGTGTTCAGTTTACACCAGACTTATTACCTGCGGATGTTGTTGGAACGCTTATTTACAATATGAAGTTGAACGATTTCAGCATTAAGAAAGGACCTATTTTCGCAAACTTTGTCTTGGCAGATGAGATCAATCGTGCGCCGGCAAAGGTCCAGTCTGCCCTACTTGAGGCCATGCAAGAAAAGCAGGTCACCATTGGTGATGAGACTTTTATCCTGGATAGACCTTTCTTGGTTATGGCAACACAAAACCCTATCGAACAAGAAGGAACCTATCCACTTCCTGAAGCACAGGTGGATCGTTTTATGCTGAAAACCGTAATCAGTTACCCTCAAATGGCAGAGGAGCAATTGATTATTCGTCAAAATTTAAAGGGCGCATATGAGCAGGTTAACCAAGTAGTGACTATAGACCAAATTAAACGAGCACAAGCTGCAGTGAGAGAGGTGTATATGGACGAAAAAATCGAAAAATACATTCTCGATATCATATTCGCAACTAGAAACCCAGAGAATTATGGCCTAGCCGATTTAAAACCATTGATTAGCAACGGAGCTTCGCCTAGGGGAAGTATTAACCTTGCGATGGCGGCTAAGTGTTATGCCTTTATAAAAAGACGTGGCTATGTAATCCCTGAAGACGTGCGCGCTATTGTTCATGATGTATTGCGTCACAGAATAGGAATTACTTATGAAGCTGAGGCGGAGAATATCACTTCCGAAGAAATCATTAACAAGATTGTAAACGAGATCGAAGTGCCCTAGTTTAGTAGGTGGGATTGCGTATTCATTGGGTAGTAATATGCCTAGAAAGATACGGTCCGAGACTGCCAACTAATCATTGCTTACTATAAAGAATGGATACGAAAGAACTTCTTAAAAAAGTACGGAAAATCGAAATCAAAACGCGACGCTTAAGCGATCATGTTTTTGGAGGCGAGTATCATAGTACCTTTAAAGGTCGCGGGATGACCTTCAGCGAGGTGCGCCAATATCAGTTTGGCGATGATGTTCGGAATATCGATTGGAATGTAACCGCTAGATATAGTGAGCCATTTGTGAAAGTTTTTGAAGAAGAACGGGAACTTACTATGATGCTGATGGCTGATATTAGTGGTTCTGAGTACTTCGGAACGGACACACAATTTAAAAATGAAATAGTTACTGAAATTGCTGCAACTTTGTCATTTTCAGCCATGCAGAACAATGATAAAATTGGACTCATTCTGTTTTCAGATGAAATAGAATTGTTTATTCCTCCTAAAAAGGGAAAATCCCATGTGCTACGAATCATACGAGAATTAATTGAATTCCAGCCAAAAAGCAAAAAGACTGATCTTGCACAAGCGCTTCGGTATTTGACCAATGTGATGAAGAAGAAGGCCATTGTTTTTGTGCTTTCAGATTTTATTACAGACGACTATAAAGACACTATAAAAATTGTTGCCCGGAAGCATGATGTAACAGGAATTCGTGTTTATGATAAACACGAAGAGCATATGCCAAGTATTGGGATGGTAGAAATGCTAGATGCCGAAACAGGTGAAAAGATGTTAGTAAATACAGCTTCAAAAGGAGTTCGGCTTGCCTATCATGCGTTTCATCGCGAACGTGTTGCTTATTTTGAAGATGCATTTTTGAAAAGTGGGGCAGGCGCATTAAGCTGTAGATTGGACGAAAGTTATGTGAAAAAATTATTGGGATATTTTAAAAGACGCGGGTAAATAGATGTTTAATTTGAAAAATAAAAAAAGACATACCTCAAGCTTGACACTCCGTGTTTCAGGCATGATGGTTATTGCTTTGTTTTTTGTGGTTCAAATCACATCAGCACAAATTATTTGGGCTGTTGATTCTACAGCTATAAAAATCGGGGAAGAAATCACCTATACTATCGAAGTACAGGCTGATAGCACAGATATGGTTGTCTTTCCTGAAGGACAGACTTTCTTGCCCTTGGAAGTGATCGATGCCTATAAGATTGATACAACTTATGAAAAGGCTAAATACAAACTCATAAAAAAATACGGGCTCACACAATTTGATTCTGGTTATTATACAATTCCAAAGCAAAAGGTTTTTGTGAATGATTTAATTTTTGAAACCGATTCTATTCAAATTGAAGTAAAAGATATTGTTGTGGATACCACCAAGCAAAAGATGTTTCACATCAAGGAAGTCTTGGCCGTAACGCGCCCACCGTTCGATTTCAGTAAGCTCTTCTTTTGGGTGTTGCCCATACTGCTTATTTTAGGTGTACTTGCATATATTTTATTCCGAAGAAAGAAAAGAAAAGAGGTTAGAGACAAGGAATTACCCCCTTATGAGCAAGCTATTACAGCATTAAAGGTTTTGGATAGTTCAAATTTACTCATTGAAAATAAATCAAAAGAATATTATTCAACCCTCACCGAAATTGTAAAAAGATATCTGGACAGGGAAGTAGATGACGCAGCCTTAGAAAGCACAAGCGATGAGCTCATTGAACGTTTGCAGCTGCATAAAGATGCTGGACATTTTGATTTTGACTCTGATACCATTACACATTTAGATCAAATTTTAAAGCGTGCAGATTTGGTAAAGTTCGCGAAGATGCATCAGCAATCTGGACAGGCGGAAGCAGACAGAAACACGATTGAAACAATTATTAATGACACGCATGAAGCGATTCCAGAACCAACTGAGGAAGAACTCATGCAGAATCAGTTGTATCTAGAAGAACGGCAAAGAAAACGAAGAACGAAGCGCATCATATATGGTATGGTGACAGGATTTGTTGTGATTCTTATTACTATAGTGGTTTTAATATCAACCTACGGATTGTCATTTTTGAAGGACAATATCATTGGGCATCCAACCAAAGAATTAGCAGAAGGACGATGGATTAAAAGTGAATATGGAAACCCAGCGGTTATCATTGAAACACCTAAAGTACTTGTGCGAAATGAGCAAGCAGTTTCCGAAGAAATGAAATCACAGTTTAAAAGTCATGAAACCTTTAGCTACGGAAGGCTGCTAGGAAACTTTAATGTAACCGTCACAACCATGGAGTTTATGGAGCCTGTTGAAGTGGACTTAGACGCTGTGTTAGAACAGGTGCTTGTTGGGATGGAACAAATGGGAGTCACCAATATGGTAGTTAAAAAAGACACATTTAGCACTGATAAAGGCATTGAAGGTGTACGCGCATTTGGTGATTTTAAAATAGCAGGAGACACAGGTCAAGGCCTTCAGAAATATGAAGTAATCATCTTTGGTCAAAAAACCGGACTTCAGCAAATTTTAATTACCAATAAGAAGGGAGATACCTATGCTAATGATGTAGTTTCACGAATTATTGGTTCCATTGAACTTGAAATAACTGAAGGAGAAGAATAATGTTAGAAAATTTCGAATTTGTAAATCCTGAGTTCTTCTGGTTGTTTCTTTTACTTCCAGCACTAGTACTATGGTACATTTGGAAAAGGAAGCAACAAACAGCTGAATTACAGATTTCAAGTATCAAGGGATTCAAAACGAAGAAGAATTGGTTAGCTAAATTAAAGCCACTTCTTTTTGCATTGAGGGTTTTAGCCCTCTCGGCGCTTATCATTGCATTATCGCGACCAAGAACGGTAGATGAATCTACACGAATTAAAACGACCAAAGGAATTGACATTGTAATGGCTATTGATGTTTCTGCCAGTATGCTTGCACGAGATTTAAAACCTAATAGATTAGAAGCTTTGAAAACAGTTGCCGCCCGATTTATTAATAGTCGGCCAAATGATAGAATTGGTCTGGTGGAGTATGCTGGAGAAAGTTATACAAAGACACCCTTAACGAGTGATAAAAACATTGTGTTGTCGTCTTTAAAAGGAATAAAGTATAATAATATTATTGAAGGTGGAACCGCTATAGGCATGGGATTAGCTACTGCTGTGAATAGACTCAAAGAGAGTAGAGCAAAGAGTAAAGTAATTATTTTGCTTACCGATGGCGTTAACAATAGTGGCTTTATTGATCCGAAGATAGCAAGTGAACTTGCGGTAGAGTTTGGGATCAAAGTGTATACCATTGGTTTGGGCACTAATGGCATGGCAATGTCTCCTATTGGAATCCGCAGAGATGGTGGTTTTCAATATGGTAATATGCCAGTAGAAATTGATGAAAAGCTATTGCAAAAAATTGCCGCAATCACCAATGGACAATACTTTAGAGCAACAAATACAACCAAACTGAATGAGATTTATGAAGAGATTAATAAGCTTGAGAGAACAGATATAGAAGAATTTAAATATACCCACTACGAAGAGAAATTTAGACCATGGGCCTTATTAGCATTAGGATTGTTAGGGTTTGAATTACTGCTTCGTTATACGGTTTTTAAAAGTTTTGTATAAGTAATGTATCAACTAGAACAACCCATATATTTTTATTTGCTCTTCACCATTCCGGTGTTGATTGTCCTATTCTTACTAGTTTTATTGTGGAGAAAAAGAACACAACGAAAATTCGCGAATCCGGCGCTTATTAAAAAGCTAAGCCCGAACAAATCTGTATTTAAGTCAGTTTTGAAAGTACTGGTTATTTGCCTTGCATTGGCATGCGTGAGTTTCGCTTTAGTGAACCCAAAAGTTGGAACTAAATTAGAGACTGTAAAACGAGAAGGGGTAGATTTGGTTTTTGCTTTGGACGTGTCTAAAAGTATGCTCGCTGAAGATATTGCGCCAAATAGGCTGGATAAATCGAAGCAGCTTATTACGCAAATTGTTAACAGCCTTGGTGGAGACAGGGTTGGAATTATTGGATATGCTGGGAGTGCTTTTCCGCAGGTTCCAATTACCACGGATTTTTCCTCTACAAAACTGTTTTTAAGCGGGATGAATACGGATATGGTTTCTTCGCAGGGAACTGCAATTAATGAGGCTATACAAATGGCACAGACCTATTTTGATGACGAGGAACAAACCAATAGAGTGTTGTTTATTGTTTCAGATGGGGAAGATCATGAAGGCAACTCTTCCGCCATTGCTGAAGAAGCGGCAGCTCTTGGGATTCGTATCTTTACAATAGGTGTTGGTACGAAAAAAGGAGGTCCAATCCCTATCAAGCGCAACGGAATTCTTCAACATTACAAAAGAGATCAAAATAATCAACAGGTTATTACACGTTTGGATGATGAAAAACTTAAAGAGATAGCGGCTGAAGCGAATGGTCAATATATTGACGGCATGAACACGAAAGAGGTTGTAGAAACAGTACGAGCTATTTTAAATGGGATGGATAAAAAAGAGTTCGACGCTAAGCAATTCACAGATTTTAAAGATCAGTTTCAGTGGTTTTTAGCTGGGGCGTTATTTTTGTTGCTTGTTGACGTGCTCTTGTTAGAACGAAAGACCACTTGGGTGAATAAATTAAATTTGTTTAATGAAAAAGGAAAATAATATGCGATACTTTTTTGCTGAAAAAACTGGTATGCAAGCGCATATGTTGCTGCTGCTTCTTTTCTTCGGAAGCGCATACGCCCAAGAAGTAGATAGAGAAAAAATAGAGGATATGCGCACATCGCAGAGCTTGATGAGTGATGCCGGTGTTTCCCTTCAGAAAGACCAATTCCCTGTGGCAGAGGCAGATTATCGAAAGGCCATTGCATTAAACCCTAAAAGCGAAACTGCAAAGTATAATCTAGGGAATGCCTACTATGACCGAGATTTAAAT